>JANLZT010000731.1:0-4640 GCA_031366465.1 Betaproteobacteria bacterium
CGCAAGGCGGCGCCGGGGCGCTGGTGGTGCTGCTGGCCGGGCTGTCACGGTCGGCCTGAATCCAGCATCAGCACTTGAAAATGCGCACTTTGCGCATATCATTTTCAAGCGGCCTCTGGCATCCAAGGCACTGACAGCCCGATCTCGGGCTGCACAGGCGCCGTTCAAGCCGCCTTCAGCTTGGCACGCACGGTGGCCTGCATCACTCCAACGCAACCCGAGGAGCACCATGTCCCGACACCCTCCACATCCGGCCCGTCCCCCATCCCAACACCCACGCCTTGGCGCCTCAGTCACGGCCGCCGCCACCGCGCTGCTGCTGTGCGCCGCCGGCCCGGCCGGCGCCGGCACCTTCGGCAGCCTGGCCAACTTCGATGCCGTCAACGACACCGGCCACCCGGCCTACGGTTTCGAGATCGAGATCGAGGACAGCGCCTACGACCACCCGGGCATGATCACCAGCGTCTTCGGCTATGACCGGGTATTCGGATTCATCTCGCCCGACCCCGGCGCCGTGGTGCGCTTTGGCAAGCCCAGCATCCACTATGTGGCGGGGTTTGGCGCCCGCATCGTCTACGGCGGCGCGGTCGGCCCGGTGTTCACGCCCAGCGGCAGCTTCAACAACCCGGGCGACAGTTGCTGGCCGGGCTCACCGCGCTGGACCACTGCCGACGCCTGCGATCACTTTGGCATCAGCACCCTGGGCAGCCCCGCCACCACCGGCTACAGCTAGCTGGTGGAGTCCACGCCCGGCGTGCTGGTCAAGCAATCGACCGGGCTGCCGCCGGTGGGTTTTGTCTACAGCCCGCCGGTGGCCAATGCACCGGCGGCGCTGCAGGTGCAGATCCGCGCGGTGGCCGCGCCCGAGGACCAGCCCAATGACAACCAGCGCTGGGGCGAGGCGCTGTGGGTCAAGACCTTCACCACCAAGCTGCGCAACAACATCGACCTGGGCAACTTGCTGCGCGGTGATCGCGACATGGAGGCCGCCGAGATCGAGAGCGAGTGGAGCATCTTCCAGAAAGCCCCCGTGGGGCTGGGTGCCGAGGGCGCCAACGAGGTCAAACAAGCCGAGGTCGGGCTGGGCAAGCTCGACAAGGCGGTGATGCGCCGCTACGAGTTCTACAAGTACAGCGGCCCGTTCGACCCCGACGGCATGGGCGAGGTCTTGTGCGACAACGCCTGCGAGCAAGACCCGACCGGCGCGTTGCTGGGCCAGCACGCCAGCTTTGTGGGCAACTTCGTGGGCGCCCAGATGGCCGGCTTCAATGTCGATGCGGCGCCGGTGCCCGAGCCCCAGACCTGGGCCCTGCTGCTGAGCGGGCTGACCTTGATCGGCGCGCGCCTGCGCCGACGCTGAGCGGCCCGGGCCGCGGGCTGCACGCCAGCGGCCGGGCGCGGCCTCAAGGCGGTAGCAGCTTGCCGGCTGCGGCCACCAGCGCGATGGCCGCCGCGCTGCCCGGCATGGCTTCGAGCAGCAACTGGCGGCGCTGGATGGATTCGCGCACGGCGCGGTCCATCGGCACCTCGCCCAGCAGCGCCAACTGCAGTTGCAGCGGGGCAGCCAAAGCGTGGTTGACAAAGCGGTCCACCACCGCTTGAAGCTGGGTGCGCACGGCCAGGCCGTCGCCCACCCTTTGCGCCTGGTTGACCAGCAGGCGCATCGGCCGCGCCGGCTGGGTGGCCACCAGCACCTTGATGGTGGCGTAGGCATCGGTCAATGAGGTGGGCTCGGGCGTGGCCACCACCAGCACCTCGTCGGCCAGCGAGACCGTGAACAGCACCACGTCCGAGATGCCGGCGCCGGTGTCGAGCAGGATGTGGTCGTAATGGGGCCGCACCTGGCCCACCACCTCCAGCAGCTTGTCGCGCACCTCGGGTGTCATGCGCGAGTACTCCACCAGGCCCGAGCCCGCCAACAGCACTGAAAAACCCCCGGGCGCCGACTGCAGGGCCTGGTCGAGCGTGCTGCGGCCGGTGAACACATCGTGCAAGGTGACGCGGGCCGCCAGGTTGAGCACCACGTCCAGATTGGCCAGGCCCAGGTCGGCGTCCAGCACCAACACCCGCCGCCCGGCGCGTGCCAGCGCCGCCGCCAGATTGGCCGCCACGAAGGTTTTGCCCACGCCACCTTTGCCGCTGGTGATGGCGGTGATGCGGGCAGGGGTGCGCGCGGGGAGGTGTGCGGGCGGGTGTGCGGGTGGATGCACGGTCGGCCGCTGGCCGGGACGGTCTGCTGAGGCGCTCATTCGGAGTCCTGGACGGGGGGCCTGGCCAGCAGCATCGCGCGCTCCTGGGCACTGACTTCGGGCGAGGCCGCGGGCTCGAAGCAGACGCGGTCACGCCCGTCGGCCTTGGCACGGTAGAGCTGCTGGTCGGCGCGTTGCAGCCAGATCGTTGGGGTGGAGCGCACCCACTGCGGCGCAAAGGCAGCCCCCACGCTGACCGTGACCGACACCATCCGACCCTCGGGCGGCAGCGCCACCTGGCTGCGCGCCACCCGCTGACGCACCCGGGCGGCCACTTGCGGGCCAAAGGCGGGCGGGCAATTGGGCAGCAGCACCGCAAACTCCTCACCGCCGATGCGTGCAGCCAGGTCCATCGGCCGCACGCTGTCGGCCAAGGCCTGGGCCACCGCGCAGATCACCAAATCCCCGGCGGCATGGCCGAACTGGTCGTTGACGCGCTTGAAATGGTCGATGTCGATCATCAACAGCAGGGCCGGCTCGCCCGAGCGCGCCACCCGGTCAACCTCGCGCGACAGCGCCAGCTCAAAGGTGCGGCGGTTGGCCAGGCCGGTCAGTGCGTCGCGGCTGGACAAATCCACCAGCTGGTCGATCAAAGCCTGCAGATAGGCCGGCGATCCGCACGGGCCGGCCGGCTCGGCCTGGCCGGCCTGGCGCAGCAGCGCCCGTGCGCTGTCGAGCCGCAGGCAAGCTGGCGCCGGCACAGCGGGGGCAGCGGGCATATCGGCAGCATCGGGAGCGTCCACAGGCTTTGGCGCGGAACCAGGCTAGAAATCGAGGGCCGAGTCTAGCGCCCGTGGCACGCGGCCTGGGGGCCGAAAAGCCCGGTCTTTGCCGGCCATATCGGCGCATTGCTTATGCGCCAAAGCCGTGCGAACCGGCCCGCGAAGGGCTTCAAGCCGCAGGCAGGAACAGCGACTGCAGGTCGGACAAAAAATCAAAGCCCCGCAGCGTCGGCCAGGCCCTGGCCAAATCGCGGCCCAGCAGGCCGCGCGCCTCGGCCTCGGCCAGCGGCTTGGCGATGGCGCTGAGGGGCAGGCCGGTGCGGGCTGAGAAATCGGCCAGCGCAAAACCCTCGCGCAACCTCAGCGCATTGAGCATGTACTCAAAAGGCAGCTGGGCGCGCGCCACCTCGTCGTCATTGCTCATCGCCTGGCCGGCCAGCGCCCGCGTCATATAGGTGTTGGGCTCGCGCCAGCGCACCTGGCGAACCACCCGGTGCGGATAGCTCAGCTTGCCATGCGCGCCAGCGCCCAGCCCCAGGTAGTCGCCAAACTGCCAGTAGTTGAGGTTGTGGCGGCAGCGGTGGCCGGCCTGGGCAAAGGCCGAGACCTCATAGCGCTGCAGGCCGCTGGCAGCGGTGCGGGCGACGATCAGGTCGAGCATGTCGCTGGCCAGGTCGTCATCGGGCAGGTCGGCCGGCGGGGCCAGCGCAAAGCGGGTATTGGGCTCGATCGTCAGGTGGTAGATCGACAGGTGTGGCGGCTTGAAGCCCAACGCGGTGTCGAGCTCGGCCTGCAACTGGACCAGGGTCTGGCCGGGCAAGGCATACATCAGGTCGAGGTTGAAGGTCTCGAAGGCAGCTGCGGCTTCAGCCAGCGCGGCGCGCGCCTGCGCGCTGTTGTGCACCCGGCCCAGCTTGGCCAGCATCGCGTCATCAAAGCTCTGCACGCCCACCGACAGACGGGTGACCCCGGCGGCGCGGAAGGCCTTGAAACGATCACGCTCAAAACTGCCGGGGTTGGCCTCCAGCGTGATCTCGCAGCCTGGCAGCAGCGGCAGGCGGGCCCGGATGTCGGCCAGCAGGCGGTGGATGCCATCGGCGGAGAACAGGCTGGGCGTACCACCGCCGATGAAGATCGAATGCACCGGCCGGCCCCAGACCTGGGGCAGCGCGGCTTCCAGGTCAGCGATCAGGGCGTCGAGGTAGCGGGCCTCGGGCAGGCGGCTGGCAGCAGTGGCACCCAACCAGGCCACGGGCTGGGGGGCGCCCAGCGCGGTGGCTGCGGCCGGGGCGGCCGGCAGCGCATGCGAGTTGAAATCGCAATACGGGCACTTGGCCAGGCACCAGGGCAGGTGCACATACAGCGACAGCGGCGGTGACTCACCCAGCTGCAGCGTGCCGGGCCGCAGGTAGCGGCCGACCAGATCGACCGGCGCGACGGGATCAGCCACCGAGCTGCCAGGCGTCAGTCAGCATCTGGCGCAGCGCGGCCGCCGCAAGCGCGCGGTGGCTGTGACGGTTCTTGGTGTCGGCATCCAGCTCGGCCACCGTGGCGCCCAGGCTGGGGATGTAGACCAGCGGGTCGTAGCCAAAGCCATGCTCGCCGCGCGGCGCGGCCAGGATCTCGCCCGGCCAGCGCCCCACCGCCACCAGCGGCTCGGGGTCGTCGG
>JANLZT010000734.1:0-3575 GCA_031366465.1 Betaproteobacteria bacterium
GCGACGACCCCCGTTTCGACCCCCGCTCGCATGCCGAGCCCGGTCTGGCGGCGCCCGCCGATCCGGCGGCAGGGCTGGCCGCGGGTTTGGCCGACGACGCGCTGGCCCAATCGCTGGTCTGGCTGACGCGCCACCACGGCAACCAGCGCTCGGTGGCGTCGCTGTTCGAGGGCCAGCAGATCACGGGCCTGGTCGGCCCCGACCAGGCGCTGCGCGCGCTGCGCGAGGCCGGCTACAACGCCGGCCTGGTGCAGCGTGCGATCGGTGACTTCCACGACCTGCTGCTGCCGGTGGTGCTGCTGCTCAAGAGCGGCGATGCCTGCCTGCTGCTGGCGCGCCGGCCGCAGACTGCCGGGCCGGCCATCTGCACCCTGCTGATGCCGGGCCAGCAGGCCGACGAGATGATGGCCACCGAGACCGAGCTGGCGGCCGAGTACTCGGGCCTGGCGCTGGTGGCCACGCCGCAGCCCCAGCCCACCACCCTGTCGCCCGGCGCCAGTGCCGAGGTGGCCGCCGCGCTGCGTGACGGACGCGGCCACTGGCTGTGGGGCACCATGCGGCGCTTCACCCCGTATTACCGGGCCGCGCTGCTTGCAGCACTGCTGAGCAACACCCTGATGCTGGTCACCGGCACCATCACCTCGGTGATCTACGACAAGGTCATCCCGCACCAGGCCTTTGTCACGCTGTGGGCGCTGGCCGTGGCCGGCGCGCTGGCGGTGGTGTTTGACCTGGCGGCGCGCCAACTGCGCACCTATTTGATCGACCTGGCCGGCAAGAAGGCCGACCTGCTGGTGGGCACCATGCTGTTCCGCCAGAGCCTGGGGGTGCGCATGGAGCACCGGCCCGAATCGGCCGGCGCCTACTCGCACATCGTCAGCCAGATCGAGCTGGTGCGTGAGTTTTTCTCCTCAGCCACCCTGTCGGCCATCTCCGACCTGCCGTTCGTGGTGATCTTCATCGCCATGACCTTTGTGATGGCCGGCCCGCTGGGCTGGGTGATGGTGCTGGCGGTGCCCACTATTTTGATCGCGGCGGCGCTGATCCAGGCCTCGCTGCGGCGCGCCACCACCGCCCACATCCAGCAGCGCGCCGACCTGCACGGCCTGCTGGTGGAGGCGGTGGAGGGCATCGAGGACATCAAGGCCACCGGCGCCCAGGGCCGCTTCCTGCACCACTACGAGCAATCCACCGCCGCCGCGGCGCAGAGCCAGTTGCAGTCCAAGCGCCTGACCAGCCTGACCATGAACATGGCCATGCTGTCGCAGCAGGTGGTCACGCTGGTGATGCTGGTCTGGGGCGTCTACCTGATCGAGGCCAAGGTCATCAGCGGCGGGGCGCTGATGGGCGGGGTGATGTTCGCGATGCGGGCCATCGCGCCGCTGACCTCGGTGGTGATGCTCAGCACCCGCTACCAGGGCGCTCGCGCGGCGATGCGCGCGCTCGACCAGGTGATGGCCCAGCCGACCGAGCGCGAGCCCGGCCGCAGCTATGTGCCAATGCGCGAGGTGAGCGGCCGCATCGGCCTGTCGGACGTCAGCTTTGCCTACCCCGCGCCGGCCGGCCAGGAGGCGCCCCGGGTGCTCAAGGGCGTGACCCTGCGCTTCGAGCCGGGCGAGCGGGTAGCCATCCTGGGCCGCATCGGCAGCGGCAAATCCACCATCCTGCGTTTGATTGCGGGCTTGTACCGGCCGTCCGACGGCCTGGTGGACGTGGACGGCATCGACCTGCGCCAGCTCGACCCGAGTGACTTCCGGGCCGGCGTGGGCTATGTGCCGCAGGACTCGCGCTTGTTCAACGGCACCTTGCGCGACAACGTGCTGCTGGGCCGCGCACTGGCTGACGCCGGCCGGCTGGTGGCGGTGGCCAAGCTGACCGGGCTGGCCCGGGTGGCCGAGGGCCATCCGCTGGGCTGGGATTTGCCGGTGGGTGAATCGGGCGGCCTGCTCTCGGGCGGCCAGCGCCAGCTGGTGGCGCTGACCCGCAGCCTGATCACCGAGCCGCGCATCCTGCTGATGGACGAGCCCACCAGCTCGATGGACGCGCAGAGCGAGGTGGCGTTTTTGCGCCAGCTCAAGGACGCCGCCAGTGGCTGCACCCTGGTGGTGGTGACGCACCGCCCGGCGGTGCTGGAGCTGGTGCAGCGCATCGTGGTGGTGGACGCCGGCAAAGTGGTGATGGACGGGCCCAAGGCCCAGGTGCTGGCGGCCTTGTCGGGCGCCAAGCCGGCCGACCAGGCCGCACCGCTGGGCGCCCAGCGGGTGGCCGCGCCGCCCACCAATGTGCACCGCCACCCCAGCACCCAGCCGGCCGACAGCCGGGCAGCGGTCTAGATGACCCCCCCCCGCAGCGCCTTCGGCGTCCTTGCAGGCCACGCCGGGCCAGAGGCCCAGCCCTTCGGCAGGCACAAACGGCAGGCCGTTTGTGTCCAGCCTCAGCCCCCCCAGGGGGGCGCCGCCAGTGGCCCGGCAGAGCCGGTTCCACGGCGTCCGCTTGGCCGCGCCGCCAAGCTGCAGCGTGGCGACATTGCCTACCTGAGCCCGGCCCAGGCCGCGCGGGAGTTCGAGCCGGCCACTGCGGCCACCTGGGCCGTCTACCTGATGCTGGTGGCGCTGGCGGCGGCGTTGATCTGGGCAGCGCTGGCCCAGGTGGACATGATCACCCGCACCGACGCCCGGGTGATCCCCGAGGGCCGCGAGCAGGTGATCGCCAGCCTGGAGGGCGGCATCCTGCGCGAGCTGAAGGTGCGCGAGGGCCAGCCGGTGGCGCTGGGCCAGCCGCTGGCGCTGCTGGACCCGACCCGGGTGGAGGCCCAGCAGAACGAGGGCCGGGCCAAGCGGCTGGCGCTGATGGCCACTGTGGCCCGGCTGCAGGCCGAGGCCAGCGGCCGGGCGCTGCAGTTCCCGGCCGAGGTCGAGGCCCTGCCGGCGCTGGTGCAAGGCGAGACCGACTCCTACACCGTGCGGCTGCGTGGCCTGAACGAGGCGGTGGCTGTCAACCACCGCAACCAGCGCCTGCTGGAGCGTGAGCTGGCGATGGCCGAGGCGATGTCGGGCAAGGGCTTGATGAGCGAGGTGGAGGTGATGCGGCTGCGCCGCCAGGTCAACGACATGGGCCAGCAGACCCAGGAGCGCGTCAACCGCTTCCGCCAGGACGCCAGCGCCGAGCTGGTGCGCAACCAGACCGAGCTGGCGATGCAGGTGGAACAAGGCGTGGTGCGCGATGACGTGCTCAAGCGCACCGTGCTCACGTCACCGGTGCGCGGCCTGGTCAAGAACATCCGCTTGAACACCCTGGGCGGCGTGGTGCCGCCCGGCGCGGCGGTGATGGAGATCGTGCCGGTGGGCGACCAGGTGCTGGTGGAGCTGCGCGTCAAGCCGGCCGACATCGGCTTCACCAAGGTGGGCCAGGCGGTGGAGATCAAGCTCACCGCCTATGACTATGCGGTCTACGGCAGCCTGCACGGCCAGGTCGAAACGCTGAGCCCCGATGCCCTGGGCGACGCCGACCGCAACCAGGGCCTGGGCGCCGATGCCACCTGGTACCGGGCCCTGGTGCGGGCCGACGCCAGCACC
>JANLZT010000741.1:0-8560 GCA_031366465.1 Betaproteobacteria bacterium
TCGCCTGGGCAGCCCGATGTCAGACACTGGCCGGTGGTCACGCCACTGCGCGCCCTCAGGTGTCGGTGGCGGGCCCAAACCCTCGACAGGATCGCCCCTATGTTTGATCGCAACCAATCCACGCTGGCCAAGACTGACCCGCTGCTCTGGGCCACCATCGAGCTGGAGAACGCCCGCCAGGAAGCCCACATTGAGCTGATCGCCAGCGAGAACTATGCATCTCCCGCCGTGATGCAGGCCCAGGGCACCCAGCTCACCAACAAATACGCCGAGGGCTATCCCGGCAAGCGCTACTACGGCGGTTGCGAGCATGTGGACGTGGTCGAGCAGTTGGCGATCGACCGCGCCAAGGCCTTGTTCGGCGCTGCCCATGCCAACGTGCAGCCGAACTCGGGATCGCAGGCCAACCAGGCGGTGTTTTTTGGCTTGCTGCAGCCCGGCGACACCATCATGGGCATGAGCCTGGCCGAAGGCGGCCACCTGACCCACGGCATGCCCCTGAACATGAGCGGCAAGTGGTTCAAGGTGGTGAGCTACGGCCTGGACGCCGACGAAGCCATCGACTACGACGCGATGGAGCGGCTGGCCCATGAGCACCGCCCCAAGCTGATCATTGCCGGCGCGTCGGCTTATTCGCTGCGCATTGACTTTGAGCGATTTGCCAAGGTAGCGCAGGCGGTGGGCGCGTATTTCATGGTCGACATGGCGCACTATGCCGGCCTGATTGCGGCTGGCGAGTACCCCAACCCGGTGCCCTTTGCCGACGTCGTCACCTCCACCACCCACAAGACCTTGCGCGGACCGCGCGGCGGCCTGATCCTGATGAAGGATGCGGTGGCCCGGCAGATCAACAGCGCCATCTTCCCCGGCATCCAGGGCGGGCCGCTGATGCATGTGATCGGCGCCAAGGCGGTGGCCTTCAACGAGGCACTGCAGCCCGATTTCAAGCGCTACCAGCAGCAGGTGCTGCGCAATGCGGCGGTGATGGCGCAAACCCTGGTGCAGCGCGGCCTGCGCATTGTCTCGGGCCGCACCGAGAGCCATCTGATGCTGGTCGATCTGCGTGCCAAGGGCATCACCGGCAAGGATGCCGAGGCGGTGCTGGGCCAGGCCCATATCACCTGCAACAAGAACGCCATCCCCAATGATCCGCAGAAGCCGATGGTCACCAGCGGCATCCGCCTGGGGTCGCCGGCCATGACGACACGCGGTTTTGGCGAGCACGAGGCCCGCCAGACCGCCGAGCTGATTGCCGACGTGCTCGACCAGCCCCACGACGCCGCCGTGATCGCCGCGGCGCGCGTCAAGGTGGCCGCGCTGACCCGCGATTTCCCGGTCTACGGCTGAGAGTCTGAGCCCCGTCCAGCGTCTCGGCCCACTGGCGCGCTGACGATCCGAGATGCGCTGCCCTTACTGCAGCCACCCCGAGACCCAGGTGGTGGAGACCCGCGAGTCCGACGAGGGCGATGTGGCCCGTCGGCGCCGGCGCTGCCTGAAGTGCGACAAACGTTTCACCACCTACGAGCGGGCCGAGATCGCGTTGCCGGCGGTGGTCAAAAAAGACGGTGCCAGGGTCGAGTTCGATCCCGCCAAGCTGCGCGCGTCGATGCTGCTGGCCCTGCGCAAGCGCCCGGTGAGCGTGGAGCAGGTGGACGCCGCTCTGGATCGCATCCAGGACAAGCTGCTGGCCTCGGCCGCCCGCGAGCTGCCCAGCTCGCGGCTGGGTGAGCTGGTGATGCGCGAACTCAAGCGCATCGACAAGGTGGCCTATGTGCGGTTTGCGTCGGTCTACCGCAGCTTCGAAGATGTGGATGAGTTTCGTCAGTTGATCCGCGATATCTAGCGCCCGAGCCGGCAGTCAACCGGCCGGCTTGCAGGCCTCGGGCGCTGCCGGCCTGGCCGGCCAAGTGCAGAAATCACAGCTTTGACACAGCGGCCCGATGCCGGCCGCTGGTCACCCCCCCAAAGGGTGACGTTGCGCGTCTGCAGTGACCGACACCCCCCCTTTTGCGCCGGGCCGGCCCCCCCGCCAGGGCGACGCGCCCGAGGGCGGCAATTTCTACAGTCTGTGCATCCCCACCCCAGCCGGAGCACAGCATGAACCCCAGCACTCGACACGGCCTTGCGCAGCGCCCGGCCAGGCCACGGCTGCCGGCCCGGATGGCCGGCGGCTGCAGCCTGGTGGAGTCGCTCTGCAGCCTGGCCATCGTGCTGGTGTTGCTGAGCGGCGTGCTGCCCATGCTGCAAGATCTGATGGCCCGGCAAGCCCTGCTGGCGCAGGCTGCCGAGCTGGAAACCGATCTGGCCTTGGCGCGGGCCCAAGCCCAGCTACAGGGCCAGACCATCCGGTTTGCGGTGCTCCAGCCCGACGCCGGGGGCAGTTGCTACATCATTCACAGCGGGCCTGCCGGCGGCTGCCAATGCACTGGCGGCGGGCGCACAAGCTGCGAGGCTGGCGCCCAGGTCTTGCGCCTGGTTGAGCCATCGCGGCGCACCGGGATCAAGCTGGCGGCCATCAATCGGTCATTGGCATTTGACGCCGGCATGGGCACCGTCACGCCGACCGCCACGCTGCGCCTGACTGACCGCGACGGCAGGGCCGTTCACCAGGTGATCAACCTGATGGGCCGGGTGCGCACCTGCACCCCGAACCCGGTCTGGGGTGGCATGCGCCACTGCTGAGCCCCCCAAACCCGGGGCGGTCCGACAGACGGCGCGGCCTGGTCGATGGCCGGTGAACAGGCCATCGGCGGCCACCCCCCACCACGCCGATAATCAGCCGCATGCGCCCCTCCCACCGCAGGCAAGCAGGTTTCACGCTGATCGAAGTGCTGGTCGCCATGGTGATCACGGCGATCCTGGCGTCGATTGCCTGGCCGTCCTACCAGAACCAGATCTATCGCAGCCGGCGCTCAGACGCTGCGGCCGCCCTGTCGGTCATCAGCCAGGCCCAGGAACGTTGGCGCGCCAACAACCCTGCCTACCAAGCGACGCTGGCCGACCTGCCGGGCGGCATGTCGACATCCCCCGGTGGCCATTACGACTTGACGATAGTCGCTGACAGCGCCACCCGAACCGGCTACATCGCCAGGGCCACCGCCAAGAGCACGTCGCCACAGTACAGCGACACCAACTGCCGGGCCATGCAGGTGGCGATGGCCAATGGCCGCCTCAGCTACACCTCGTCAAACAGCGGCGCGGCCAACACCGATCCAGACCCTTGTTGGGCGAAATGAGCATGCGCATCAACACCAGGCCTGGCCGGCAACGCCGACGTTGTGGCTTCACCTTGGTGGAGCTGGTCGTCACGGTGGCCATCACCGCCATCTTGCTGGCGATGGCGGTACCGCAGATGCGCGAACACCTCGCCCGCAAACGGGTCTCAGGGGTGGCCACCGAGCTGGTGGCCGATATCCGCTACGTCCGGGCGCAGGTGCTTGAGCAGAACCAGGCGATCTGGATCAGCTTCGGCACCACCGCCAATTTCAACTGCTATGTGATCTACACCGACGGCGGCAAGAACGGCTATTGCGATTGCGCGCGCAGTGCAGGCCCGGTCTGCGAGGACGTGCCTGACCCGCCGGTTGAGCTGAAATCCGTTTACCTCAAGACCAACACCGGCATCACATTGACTTCGACGCGGCCGTCCTTGTTTTTCCAGAAGGTGGTGGGCGCGCCCAGGATCAGTCGTTCGGCCTACGACACCGCTGGGGCCACGGTGCAGAGCACCCTGGGCGGCACGGTGAAGGTCGGGCTTGACGGGCCCATCCGCGCCACCATCTGCTCGGTGTCAGGCCACACCGGTGAATTTGTCGCTTGTCCATGACCGGCCCCAGCGTCAGCCCAGGGCGATCAATGCCGCCCAACGGACGCCACCAGCGCCGCCTGGTGCGCGGCGTGTCGATCGTCGAGTTGATGATCGGCATCACCATCGGGCTGTTCATCCTGGCCGGCGCCAGCATGGTGATGACCAATCAGCTGGGCGACAACCGCCGGCTGCTGCTGGAAACCCAGATGCAGCAAGATTTGCGGTCGGTGGCGACCTTGATCTCGCGCGATGTGCGGCGGGCCAACTATTACGGCAAATCCTACCTGCAGGTCTGGACCAGCAATCCGGCGCAGATCCTGGTCAATCCCTACAACGCGCTGCAGCCCACCAGCGCCACCGCCTCGACCTCCTTGCAATACGCTCGCTCACTGGACGACGAGAACCAAGGCATCGGCGTCGATGACGATGTCCCCGGCGCCAGTGAACTGGTCGGCTTTTCGTTGAACTCATCGTCCCACACCATCGAGATGCAACTCGGGACTGCCCCGGCACAGGCCTTGACCGACCCGAACGTGCTGCGGGTGACCGATCTCAGCTTCACGGTGACGACGGTCAACCTGCCCGTGCCCTGCGGCGCCACCTGCCCGGTGAATGCGGCCAATTGCGCCTTGCTGCAACGCCAACGCCAGGTGACCTTCGTGATCGTGGCCGAGGCCGTGCACGACAGCCGGGTGCGGCGCAGCATCCGCGAGACCGTCCGCTTGCGCAATGACCGGAATGAATACGCATGTTGACCCCCGCCGCTCAACGCATCGGGCTTGCGCAGCGGCCACGCGGCATGGCAGCGCTGACGGTGGTCATGGTGCTGTTTTTCATCATGGCCCTGGTGGCGGCCTATACCAACCGCAACCTGATCTTCGAGCAGCGCATTTCGGTCGGCGCCTACCGTGCGGCGCGCGCCGCCGATGCCGGCGACGCGGCCTTGAACTGGGGGCTGGCACTGCTCAATGGCGGCCGCATCAACAGCCAATGCCTGCCCAGCACCAATCTCAATGACCAGGATTTCCGCCTGATGGCCACCAACCAGCCGGCGGCCGACAGCCTGATTGAAGGCGGCTACGCCCTGCCCACCGGGTCGCTCACCAGCACCGAGGCGGTCTCGGGTTGCATCATTGCCGAGGGCGCCCTGGCCTGCGCCTGCCCCACCACCACCACCCCCAATCCGACCATCGCAGCGCCCGCCAATGGCCTGGGCAGCGCCTTCCACGTCACGGTCTTTCTGCCCGGCGATGCCAACCCCAAGCCTGGCACGCTCGGCTTGCTGGGCTTTGGTTGCGGCAGCCTGGGTGCCGGTGACAACGACTGCTCACGCGCCGTTGGCGCCAACGCCAAGCCCCAGGTCGACGGTGTGGGCGGAGCCTCGGTGGTGCTGGGCCTGGTGCGCGCGTTGCCGTTGGCGCCGCAGGCCACGCTGACCGTTGGCGGCGCTGTCAACGCCAGCGCCGGCAGCTTGCTGGTCAGCAACCCCGACAGTTCCAGTGGGTACACCGTCTTGTCGGGGCTGGCTTACACCGCAGGCACCAATGATCGGTTTGCGGTGCCGGCAGGCTCGGCGGGCGAGGGGCGCCAGCACAGCATCAACGATCTCACCGAGTTGGTGGGCCGCGCCGACGATGGCTGGTTCCGGGCCTTCTTCGGCATGGACCGCACCAATTTCCGGCTTCAGCCGGCGGCCCGCCTGGTCGATTGCAGTGCCGGTTGCACGCAGGCCGAGGTGGTGGCGGTGCTGGCCGGCTACCCCCGCAACCCGGTGGTGCTCGACGGCGACCTGACCCTCAACAACGCCGCCGTGCTGGGCAGTGCCACCAACCCGGCGATGCTGGTGGTCAACGGCAGGCTGACGATTGCCGGCAATGCCACCATCATCGGTTTTGTGCATGCCAACAGCGTGGTCTGGTCGGCCGCCACCGCCACCTTGAGCGGCGCGCTGGTCACCCCGGGTGACTTCACGGTCACCGGCACCGCCAGGCTCGGTTTTGACCGTGCGGCGATCAACATTGTTCGCCTGCGTTATGGCTCATTTGTGCGCACCACTGGCAGTTGGAACATCCGTGACCGCTACCGTTGATTGCCGGCGCGCCCGACGCGCCCCTGCCCTGTCCCGAGGCGTGTCGCTGATCGAGGCGATGGTCGCGCTGGCGGTGATGGCGTTTGGCATGCTGTCGCTGGTGGGGGTGCAGGCCACGCTGCGCCTGAACAACGACCTGGCCAAGCAGCGCACCGAAGCCACCTTGATCGCCACCGAGGAGATCGAAGGCCTGCGCAACTACTCCTCGCTGCTGCCGGCCACCAATCGGGTAGCCTGGTCGGCCATCGACAATTTAACCGTGGCGGCCTATACGCCGCCTGAATCGATTGGCAACACCAGCTACCGGGTGGAACGAAGCGTGACCACCATCGCGGCCTCACGCCAGAAGATCATCAAGGTCGAGGTGAGCTGGCCCGACCGCACCGGCATCACCCAGCGCGTGACACTCGACGCCGTGATCTGGGGCGCGGCGCCCGAGTTGTCGTCGCTGCTGGCGGTGCCAACCACCCCCACCGCCACCAACCAGATCAATCGCCGGCACGTCAGCATTCCGGCGTCGGCGCAGGATGTCGATGGCGGCATGAGCCGGTTCATTCCGCCCGGCAGCAGCGCGGTGGCCTGGATGTTCAACAGCGCCACCGGTGTGCTCAATGTCTGCGACGCCAATGGCACCAGCAATTGCCTTCGGGCCCGGCTGGTCTCGGGCACGGTACGCTTCCACCGGCCGACCGCAGCCGGGGCGATCACGGCGGCCCATGCCGAAAACCCGCAAGGCCCCGCGCTCAACCTGGCCGATGGCCCGAATGCGCTGGGCCTGGTCTTCCCGGCGCACGTCACGGACATCACCCGGGCCTGCTATGCCGACAGCTACAACGCCGGCCAGCTCGACATCGCTGCGGTGCCGTTGGTCACCGGTGTCAAGTATTACTGCGCGATTTTCTCGGGCACCACGCTGGGCTGGGGCGGCCAACTCAATCCGCGCCTGGTCGACAGCAGCAACACCCTGATCGTGCCCAGCCTGGTGGCCTCCGGCCTGCAGGTCTGCCGTTACACCATGGCAGCCACCGACTACACCAACAACATCGACCACCCCAAGACCTATTGCCTGGTGGCCAGCAACACGCTCAGCACCGATGAGCAGTGCCTGACCACCCGGGTCACCAGCAACCTGATCAACCAGAACTTTCTGGTGATACCGGGCGACCGCACCTGCCCCACCGACGTGGCCGTCAACCTCGCCAGCGGGGATCTGGTGAACTCCAACACCCTGCCCCACCAACCCTGACGATGGCGCTGTCGGCGGCCGACGATGCGCTGCTGGTGCGGGCCATCGGCCTGGCGCATGGCGCGATCGGCAGGTCTGACCCCAATCCTCGCGTCGGCTGCCTGCTGCTGGATGCCAGCGGCCAACTTGTGGGTGAGGGCTTCACCCAGCAGGCCGGTGGGCCGCATGCCGAGGTGATGGCCTTGCGGGCGGCCGCTGGCAGGTCGCTGGCGGGCGGGACGGCCTATGTCAGCCTGGAGCCCTGTGCCCACCAGGGCCGCACGCCACCTTGCGCCGATGCCCTGCTGGCGGCCGGGCTGGCCCGGGTGGTGGTGGCCTGCAGCGACCCGTTTGCGCAGGTGGCGGGCCGGGGTTTGGCGCGCTTGCGGGCCGGCGGCGTGCAGGTCGACCTGGCCCAGCCCGGGCCGACGCGCGCCGCCGCCCAGGCCCTGAACATCGGCTTTTTCTCGCGCCTGCTGCGGCAGCGGCCCTGGGTGCGTTTGAAGGTGGCGGCGTCGCTGGACGGCCGCACCGCCCTGCCTGACGGGCGCAGCCAATGGATCACCGGGCCAGCGGCGCGCCTGGACGGCCAGCACTGGCGGGCCCGCGCCGGTGCCGTGCTGACCGGCATCGGCACCGTGCTGGACGACGATCCGCGGTTGGACGTGCGTCTGGTGCCCAGCTTTTTGCAACCCTGCCGGATCGTGCTGGATTCAGATTTCCGCACCCCGCCGTCAGCCCGCCTGCTGCTGCCGCCCGGGCGGGCCCGGGTGATCGGCGTGCGGCCGCATGCACAGCGCATGGCCGACCTGCAGCGGGCCGGCGCCGAGCCCCAGACCCTGGCGGCCGACGCCGGCCGGGTCAGCCTGCCGGCGCTGCTGGCGCAGTTGGCCACCGAGGGCATCAATGAGCTGCACCTGGAGGCCGGTGCGCGCCTCAACGCCGCCTGGTTGCAATCGGGCTTGGTGGACGAACTGCTGGTCTACCTGGCGCCCAAGCTGCTGGGGCCCGGCCGGGGCATGGCCGACCTGCCGGGCTTGGCTGGATTGGACAGTGCCGAGACTTGGCGCTTCGAGTCCGCCGACCCGCTGGGCGACGATCTGCGCCTGCGCTTGCAACGCCCTGGCGGCCGCGATTTTTTGGATCTCGCGGGCTGAGCAGGCCCGCCGGTCACGCCCCCAAAGGCGCATGCGCCCGGGTGCCCGTCAGCATCACCCCGCCGCGCGCACCGGGCTGCAGGCTGCCATAGCGCTGGGCATAGGCCGCCGGCAGCGGGCGGGCAGCGGCCGGCGCCAGCCACAAGCGCAGCAAATGGCGGCGGCGCGCGGGCTCGGGCCAGTCCTCGAAGGCCGTGCGGTCGTGCAGCAGGCTGTGGTTGTGCACAAACTGCATGTCGCCCGGCTGCAGCGCCATCATCAGGTGCAGCGCGGGGTCGTCG
>JANLZT010000283.1:0-5871 GCA_031366465.1 Betaproteobacteria bacterium
GTGCGGCCGACCTGGCTCTGTGGCCCACTGCAATGAGCCCGACCCCATGACACCCCTCCACGCCCTGTCCGACCCCGCCTTGCAACAGCGTGCCCGCCAGGCGGTGCGCGCGCTGCCCGACGCGCCAGCGGCGCTGCAGCAGGTGGCGATCAGCCTGTGGGCGGCCTCACCCCTGGCCCAGGGCTTGCCCGGCCAGTTGGCCAACCCAGCGGTGGGCTTGCCCGGCCGGATGGCCGAGCTGGCCCAGGCCGGCCTGGCCCTGGTGCGGCATCTGGCGGCGGTGCTGCAATTCGACAGCTGGGCGGCACCGGCGGTGGCGCCAGGCATGCGCTCGCTGCGCTCACCCACCCGGCACCTGCTGTTCTCGTCGGCTGGCCGCGACATCGACCTGCGCATCGCGCCGGCCAGCCAGGGCTACGCGCTGAGCGGGCAGGTGCTGGGCCCGGACGAGGCCGGCAGCGTCGAGCTGTTCACCGAGCCCGCCCACCCCGGTGATGCCGCCGCCCAGCATGCCGGCGAGCTGGACGCGCTGGGTGAGTTCCGCATCGACGGTGTGGCCGCTGGGGCTTGGCGGCTGCGCCTGCGCATCGGCAGCGACCTGATCGCGCTGCCCACCATCGAGGTCGGTGACGCCGCGTCGGCCGCAGCCCAGCCCGCCCCGCCGGATGGGCCCATCGCCTGAGCCAGCTCCCGCGCTGCCAGGCCAGCCCGGCAGCGCTGACAAGGGCGAGGGTGACGGCCCGGGCCATGGCCCCAACAATCGCAACACCGCGCTGGCCCGCGCCTGGGCCCTCAAAGACCTTTGCTACCAGGCCTGGAGCACCGACCCGGCCCGGGCGGTGCGCACCGCCCAAGACCTGCAAGCCCTGCTGACCGACGCGCTGCCCGCCGCCCAGCGCGGCGAGATCAGCGCGCTGGCCGACTGGACCGGTGGCCTGGCGGCGGTGATCCAGGGCCGCATGGCCGACGCGGTGCTGGCCTTCGACCGCGCGGCCGCCGGCCTGCGCGCCGCCAGCCTGGCCGACCCCGCCGCCCAGACCCAGGTGCCCAAGATCATGGCCTTGTCGATGCTGGGCCAGCACCGCCTGGCCACCGATTGCGCGGTGGCCGCCCAGCGTGAGCTGCGCGCGCTGGGCAATCTGGGCGCCGCCGCCCGCGTCAGCCAGAACCTGGGCGCCCTGCTGTACCGGCGCGATGCCTATGCCGACGCCGCCCGCCATTACCGCGAGGCAGCACTGCTGTTTGCCCGCCTGCAGGACCACCTGCACTCGGTGTTGGCCGACATCGGCCTGGCCGATGCGATGACCGCGCTGGGCGATTTTGACGAAGCCCTGCGCATCTACGCCCGGGCCCGGATGCGGGCCACCCGGCACGGCCTGGCGCTGCCGCTGGCGATGGTCGATGAATCGCTGGCCTTGCTGGACCTGGCCCGCGGCCGCTACCGCGAGGCACTGGCCGGCCTGGTCTCGGCACGCGACCGCTACCAGGCGCTGGGCCTGCCGCAGTACCTGGCCATCGCCGAGAAACAGCTCGGCGACGCCTACCTGGAGCTGCGCCTGCTGCCCGAGGCGCGGGCGCTGTTGGCCACCGCCGAGCAGCGCTTCAGGCAATTGGGCCTGCCCGATGAGGAGGCCTGGGTGCTGGCCCAGGGCGCCCGCACGGATGCCTTGCTGGGCCAGGTGGCGCTGGCCGGCGCCGGCTTTGCGGCCGCCGCCCGGCTGTTTGCCGCCCAGGGCAATGCGGTGGGCCAGGCTGCCGTGGCGCTGGCCCAGGCCGAGCTGGCGCTGGCCGATGGCCAGGCCGCCAGCGCGCTGGCGCATGCCCGCCTGGCCCAACAAGGCTTTGATGCCGCGGGCCAGGCCGATGGCAACGCGCGTGCCGCCGTGTTGTGCGCCCAGGCCCGATTGCAGGGCGGCGAGGTGGCCCAAGCCCAGGCCGCCTTCGAAGCCGCGCTGGCCAGCGCGCAGGCGCTGCAGCAGTGGCCCGTGCAGCAGCGCTGCCTGGTCGGCCTGGGCCAGGCCGCTCTGGCCCGTGCGGACGCGGCCGGCGCCAGCCGCTATTTTGAGTCGGCCATCGCGGCCTTCGAGGAGCGGCGCCTGGCGCTGCCGGGCGATGAGATCCGCAGCGCCTTCCTCACCGACCATCTGCGGCCCTACCAGGCGCAATTGCACGCCGCGCTGGCCAGTGCGGATGCGGCCAGCGTGCTGTGGCAGGCCGACCGCATCCGCGCCCGGGCGCTGGATGAGCGGCTTCAGGCCGGCCCGGCCCAGGCCCTTGACGACGACACCCTGGCCCTGCGCGAGCGCCTGAACTGGTTGTACCGCCGGGTGCAGCGCCTGCAGGACGATGGTGAGGATTCCCCCAGCCTGGTGGCTGAGTTGCGCCAGACCGAGCGGGCCCTGCTGGAGCGCGCGCGCCGCCAGCGCTTGCAGCCCGCAGCGCTGCCTGCCGGCCTGGCGCTGGCCGGACCGACGGGCCCGGAAACCAAGGCCCTGCCGGCCACCAGCCCGTCCGACCCCCAGGCCCTGCGCCTGGCGCTGCAGGCCGCGCTGGCTGAGGGCGATGCGCTGGTGGCCTACGGGATCGACGCCGACGAGCTGTTCGCGGTGGTCGTCACGCCCGGGGCGATCCAATTGCTGCGCCATCTGGCGCCCTGGTCGGCGGCGCTGGCCGCGCTGCGCGCCGCGCAGTTTCAATTGGAGACGCTGCGCAACGGCCTGGCCCCGGTGGCCCAACACCTGCCCATGCTGGCGCGCCGGGCCCAGGCCCGGCTGCAGGCCTTGCACGATGTGGTCTGGGCGCCGCTGGCACCGGCGCTGGTGGCCTGCCGGCGGGTGCTGGTGGTGCCGCATGGCCCCTTGGGCGGGCTGCCACTGGCCGCGCTGCACGACGGCCGGCAATGCCTGGGCGAGCGCTTTGACCTGGCGCTGGCGCCCAGCGTGCGCGCCGCGCTGCGCGGCCTGCAAAGCCCGGCCAGGCCGGCCCGGCGCGTGCTGGCGCTGGGTGAGTCGTCGCGCCTGCCGCATGCCGCGCAAGAGGCCCTGGCGGTGGCCGCGCTTTACCCGGCCGGCCAGGCCTGGGTGGGCGCTGACGCCTCGCTGGCCCGCTTGACCGCCACGGCGGCCCAGGCCGATGTGCTGCACCTGGCCTGCCATGCCCAGTTCCGCAGTGACAACCCGCGTTTCTCGGCGCTCTACCTGCTGGACGCGGTGCTCAGCGTCGAGGCCATCGAGGCCCTGCAGTTGCCGGCCTGCACGGTGGTGCTGAGCGCTTGCGAGACCGCGCAAGCCGACAGCGGCCTGGGTGATGAACAGGTCGGCCTGGTGCGGGCCTTTCTGGGCGCTGGCGCGGCGCGTGTGCTGGCCAGCCTGTGGCCGGTGGACGATGCCATCACCGCTGCCTTCATGGCCGGTTTTCACCAGGCCCTGGCGGGCGGCAGCAGCCCGGCCGCAGCCCTGCGCCAGGCCCAGCAGGCCAGCCGGGCAACCCATCCTCACCCCTATTTCTGGGCCGCCTTCACGCTCTACGGCGGCTGGTGACGCGGCAATATCGCAACAAATCGCAAAGCCGTGCAAGTTCTTGCGGCAGCGCAACGTACAAGCTGGGCTGGCCGATGTATCAAGGGCCTGCCTTGTGCCTCTGTTGCCTGCCTGCCGTTGCGAGAAAGCCCGACCATGTTGCTGCCCACCCATCCCCTGCGCTTGACTCTGGCCACGCTGACGCTTGCCCTGGCTGCGGCGCTGCCGGCCTGGGCCGCTGGCGGATCGGGCGGTGGCAAGGCTGCGCCCACCGCCCCTGCTGCGCCCACCGCGCCGGCTGGCAATCTGGCCACCACCGCCGGCAGCGGCAGCGGGTCGGTGGATGCCGACATGCCCGGCGAGGTGCTGGTCAAACTGCGCAGCAGCGCCGGGCTGGCATCCTTGCTGGCGCGCTACCCGGTCACCCTGATCGGCCGCTTTGGCGCGCGGCCCATCTACCGCCTGCAGGTGATAGGCGCTGCCCGCGTCAAGGACGTGCTGGCGGCGATGGCGCTGGACCCCGAGGTGCTGATCGCCGAGACCAACCCCACCCAGCGCAGCCCCGAGGCCCGCAAGAACGTGCCCTGGGCCATCGGCACTGCTGCCGACTACCTGGCCCAGTGGGCCCCGCAGGCCCTGCACCTGGCTGCGGCGCAGCGGGTGGCGCTGGGCACTGGCATCCGGGTGGCGGTGCTCGACACCGGGGTCGACGCCAGCCACCCCTTGCTGGCCGGGCGGCTGTTGCCGGGCTTTGATTTTGTCGACTACGACACCGACCCGGCCGAGGTCGGCACGCCGGCCAATCCGGCCTACGGCCATGGCACGCATGTGGCCGCGCTGGTGGCGATGGTGGCGCCGGGCGCCAAGATCATGCCGCTGCGGGTGCTCGACGCCGACGGCGTGGGCAATGCCTGGGTACTGGCCGAGGCCCTGCTGTACGCACTCGACCCCGACGGCAACCCCGCCACCGACGACGGCGCCCATGTCATCAACCTCAGCCTGGGCAGCCTGTCGCGCACCCGGCTGATGGCCGCCATCGCGCAGATCGCAGGCTGTGCGCCGGCGGTGCCCGATGACCCCATCGCTGACCGCTCCGACCCCGGCTACAACGACGACGCGCTGCGCTGCGGCGCCAGCAACGGCGCGGTGGTGGTGGGCGCGGCCGGCAATGACGCCAGCAAGAGCGCCAAGCAGTACCCGGCCGCCGAGGGCGCCTATGGCCTGCTGTCGGTGGCCGCCAGCACCGCCGCCGGGCGCTTGGCGGGTTTCTCCAACTTCGGCACCTGGATCGACCTGGCCGCGCCCGGTGAGGGCATCACCAGCGCGGTGCCCGGTGGCCTGGGCACCTGGAGCGGCACCTCGATGGCCGCACCGCTGGCCGCCGGCACGGCCGCGCTGGTGCGTTCCCTCAACCCGGGGCTGGCGCCGGCCGAGGTGGTCAGGCGACTCAAGCGCACCAGCAGCCTGTTGTGCGGCACGGCGCTGCGCCAGGTGGATGCGGCGGCGGCGGTGAACAACATCGATGCGGTGTCGGGTAGCTGCCGCTAATGGGCGCCCGGCGCTGGCCGGGCAGGCCTGAGCGGCAGCCTCGGCCTCTGGGGGATAACCCGGGCCCTAGCTTGTGGTCAAACCCCCGGCGGCTGGAATAGCGCTTGGCCGGTCATCGTCTACCCGAGACAGCTTGTCGGTCTGACCCGACCCCCCCCGACCACTCGACCACCCAACCACCCGCCAGGAGACGACCTTGACTGCCAGATGCCATCTCGCCGTACTGCAAGCCTGCCTGGCCACCTTGGGCGCCGCCGGGGCCGGCCCGGCTGCCGCCGTGTCGCTGGGCCAGACCGACAGCTTCCAGAACGCCAGCCTGGACGGCTGGGCCACCGGGCCTGGCAGCCCCAACCCCCCCACCCAGGTGCCCAACGGTGGACCGGCCGGCGTGACCGATGGCTATTTGCTGCTGAGCAGCTCGGGCAACCCCGGCGCAGGCGGCCGGCTGGTGGCGTTTGCCGGCCAGCAATGGGCCGGCAACTACCTGTCGGCGGGGGTGGCCGCCATCGCGCTGGACGCCCACAACCTGGGGCCCAGTGGGCTCAACTTGCGCCTCTACCTGGAGGGCACCGCCGGCACCAGCTTCAGCCTGACCGCGCAGGCCACTGCTGCCAGCGGCCCCTGGCAACACCTGGTGTTTGACCTGCATCCGGCGGCCCTCAGCGGCGCGGCAGCGGCGGCGGTGCTGGCCAATGTCACGCTGCTGCGGCTGTACCACAGCCCGGCGGCGGCCGGGCCGCAGGCGTCGCCGTTCTTGGCCGCCAGCCTGGGCATCGACAACGTGTCGGCGGTGCCCGAGCCGGCC
>JANLZT010000777.1:0-4369 GCA_031366465.1 Betaproteobacteria bacterium
ATGGTCTGGTTCTTGTGCACCAGGCTTTGCTGCTTGTCGGTGGCGGCGGCCTTGATCTCGTCGTCGGGCGTGGAGATGATGTCCTGGGTGCCGGTGGCCGAGGTGTAGCCGTTCTTCATGATCAGCAGCACCGCGTCGTCACCATTGAACAGCGCGCTCTGCACCCCTGTGAGCAGGCCGTTGTGCCAGAAGCCGCCGTCGCCCATCACGCTCAGCACCCGGCGCTGCATCAAGGGTGAGACGCCCGCCCGGCTGGCCAGGCTCATGCCATAGCCCAGGATCGAGTGCCCGCTGGAAAACGGCTCAAAGGTGGCCAGCGCATGGCAGCCGATGTCGGCCGCCACATGCACCGGGCCGACGTTCTGCTGCGCCAGCTTCAAAGCCGAGAACACCGGCCGCTCGGGGCAGCCCACACAGAAGTTGGGCGGCCGCGCCGGCAGCGGCTTGCCCAACAGTTTGGCCACGTCGGATCGGCGTTGGGTGATGGCGGCCAGCCAGTCGCGCGGGCCTTGCGCCACCACGCCCGGCAGGTAGAGATCGCAAAAGGCCAGCAGCGCGCGCGCCAGCAGCTCGACGTTGTACTCACCCTGGGCATTGACCAGGTCCTTGCCGTGCAGCTTGGTGGCGACGCCGGCCCGGTGCAGGGCGGTCAGCACGTCTTTCTCGATGTACTCGGGCTGGCCCTCTTCCAGCACCATCACGGCGGTCTTGGCGGCGCACCAATCGGTGATCTGCCGGGGCACCAGCGGGTAGGTGACATTGAGCACCAGCAGCGGCAGCGCGCTGGTGCCAAAAGCATCCGCCAGCCCCAGCGTGGCCAGCGCGCGCTGCAGCGAGTTGTAGAGCCCACCTTGGACGATCAGGCCGACGCTGGCATGCTCGCCGGGCAGGGCCTCGTTCAGGCCGTGCTTGAGGATATAGGCCTGGGCGGCCGGGATGCGGTGTTCGATCTTGCGTTTCTCATGGGCGAAGATCACCGGCGGGTGGGCCAGCTTGTTGTATTCAAACGCCGCCGGCTCGTCGATCAGCGCCCGGGTGCTGATGGCCGGCGAGATGTTGTCACGGCAGACAAAGCTGCCGCGCACATGGCAGGCGCGGATGCGCAACTGCAGCACCGCCGGCATATTGCTGGCCTCGCTCATCGCAAAGGCATGCTCGACCATCTCGACCATGCGGGCCAGGTCGGGCCGCGGGTCGAGCAGCAGCAGGGTGCTCTTCATTGCGAAGGCCTGCGTGCGCTCCTGGATCACGCTGGCGCCCTCGCCGTAGTCCTCGCCCGAGACGATCAGCGTGCCGCCCAGCACGCCGGGCGAGGCCAGGTTGGACAGCGCATCGGCCGCCACGTTGGTGCCGACTATGCTTTTCCAGGTGACCGCACCGCGCACCGGGTAATGCAGGCTGGCGCCCAGCATCGCCGCGGCCGAGGCCTCGTTGTCGCAGGCCTCGACATGCACGCCCAGCTCCTGCATATAGGGCTGGGCCTGCACCATCACGTCCAGCAGGTGCGACACCGGCGCGCCCTGGTAGCCGCCCACATAGGACACGCCCGATTGCAGCAAGGCCTTGGTGATGGCCAGGATGCCCTCGCCGTGGAAGACAGCGCCGGTGCCCAGGCGCAACTGCGCGATCTCTTCGGTGAACTGCACTTCCATGGGGGGCGTTTTCTCGGTGATGGGGCCGGGCGCTCAAGCGCGCTCGTCGGCCGGCAGCCCGACACGGCGCAGCAGGCCTTGCAGCCGATCAATCTCGTCGAGCAGGTCGAGCATCAGGGCCACGCTGGCCAGGTTGGCCTCGAAATCGCGCTGCAGGCGCACGATGCGGCGCACCCGGGCCAGCTCGTCGCCGCCAAAGCCGGCCGGCGGCGCTGCCGGCGCGGGCTCCAGCAGGCCCTCATCGAGCAAGCGGCGGATGAAGTCGGGCTCAACCTGGCAGGCCCCGGCCAGCTCGTCCAGGGCCAGCCAGCCGTCCTCGCCCAGGCAGACCGTGTGTGCGGTGACCGGGGTGACCAGGGTGGCAAGTGTTGTCATGGCTCAAACCTGCGGGTTGCGGCGTGGATCAAAGGCCAGGTCCAGCGCCATCTGTCGGTAGGCGGCCTGGGCTTGGGCGGTGTCGGCGGGCGGCAGCACCAGGTCGAGCACGGCGTACAGATCGCCCGGGCTGCCCGCTGCGGTGGCGGCCGGGATACCGCGGCCCTTGAGCCGCAGCTTGCGGCCGGTCTGCGAGCCCGCCGGCACGCTCAGCTCGACCAGGCCCATCGGCGTGGGCACCGGCACGGTGGCGCCCAGGGCGGCCTCCCAGGGCGCTACCGGCAATGTCTGGTAGAGATCGCGGCCGTCGACCCGGTAGCGGCCATGCGGCTCGAACTGCAGCTCCAGGAACAGGTCACCGGCCGGGCCGCCGCCCAGCCCCGGCGAGCCCTGGCCGACCAGGCGAATCTGCTGGCCGGCGCGCAGGCCCTTGGGGATGGTCACGCTCAACTGGCGCTCTTGCAATGTCAGATGGCCCTGGGCATCGAGCAGCGGGTGTTGCAGGCTGAGGCTGCGCACGGCGCCGTGGAAGGCGTCCTCCAGCGGCACGGTGATCTTGGCGTGGTGGTCGTCGCCCCGGGCCTTGAAGTCGCCACCCTCAGCCGGCCGCTGGCGGCGACTGCCGGCCTGGCGCGCGGCGCCGAACAGGGCCTCGAAGAAGGCGCTGTGGTCGGCGCCATCGCCAACCCCATCGCCACTGCCATCACCACGGCCATCACCACGGCCATCGCCACGGGCATGCGGCGCGCCCGCGAACTCGAAGCCGGCATCCCAATCAGGCGGCGGCTGGAAATCCCCACCGCCCTGCCAGCGCTGGCCCAGGCGGTCGTAGGCGGCGCGCTTTTCGGGGTCTTGCAGCACGGCCCAGGCCTCGTTGAGATCCTGCATGCGCGACTGCGCGTCAGCCGCCTTGTTGACGTCCGGATGGTGCTTGCGCACCAGGCGGCGGTAGGCCTTTTTGATGTCGGGCTCACTGGCCGCGCGATCAACGCCCAACACCTGGTAGTAGTCCTTGAATTCCATCGTGGCTGTGCTCGCCGGTTGCGTCGCCATCATGGCATCTCGCAGCGGCGCCGCGCGTCATCTTGTTGCAAGCGCCGGCCCCAGGCGCGGGCCTGCGGGTTTTCACCGGGGCGGTGTTAAGGTGGTATGACTGGAGCGACCATGAACCCCTTGTCGTTGATCCCTGTCGGCCCGGCCGCCGGGCGCTGCCCATGATCCGCCTGCAACTGGCGTTGGAGCTGGACTACCTGGTGGCCAGCCCGGGCTGTGATTTCATCTTCAACATCCACGCTGCCCGCACCGCGCGCCAGCAGGTGCTGGACGAATCGCTGCAGCTCAGCCAGAACCTGCCCTTCACGGTGGACACCGACCCGGTCTCGCAAAACCGCTATCTGCGGCTGAGCGCGGCGCCGGGGCCGCTGCGGGTGTCCTACGCGGCCACCGTCGATCTGCACCACCACCGGGCCGACCCGGCCACCATCGCCGAGGTGCCGGTGGCCAGGCTGCCGACCCAGGTGCTGGGCTATATCTATCCCAGCCGCTATTGCCAGTCTGACCGGCTGGGCCGCATGGCGATGCGTGACTTTGGCCAGCGCTGGCAGGGCTATGGCCGGGTCCAGGGCATCCGCGACTGGGTGCAGCAGCACACCACCTACACCCCCAACACCTCCAACAGCAACACCTCGGCGGTGGACACGCTGCTGGAGACGGTGGGGGTGTGCCGCGACTTTGCCCACCTGATGATCGCGATGTGCCGGGCTGTGAACATCCCGGCGCGCTTCACCACCGGCATCGACTACGGCGCCGACCCGGCGCTGGGCCCCACCGACTTCCATGCCTATGTGGAGGCCTGGCTGGGCGACCGCTGGTATTTGTTTGACCCGTCAGGCACAGCCATCCCGATGGGTTTTGTGCGCTTTGGCACCGGGCGGGATGCGGCCGATGTGGCGTTTGCCACCATTTTCGGCCCGGTCACGGCGTCATCGCCGCGCATCCAGATCCAGGCCATTGCGGGGGGCGACGGCCAACTGCGCACCCCCCACCACTGCAGCGACGCGCTCTCGACCGACGGTTGAGCGCGCGCCGCAGCCCTGGCGCAGGCCTACCAGGCGTAGGTCAGCGTCGTCACCCAGCCATGAGCGGTGCGCCCGGTGCCGCCTTCGCTGACTGGGTAGTCCCATTCGCGGCTGTACTCCAGGGCCAGGCGCAGCCCTTCCTGCACCCATTCGCCAGCGGTGACGAACAAGCGCTGACGCGGCAAGGCGCCCAGCCGCGCCGTCAAGCCGCCGCCCAGGCCGGTGAGGCCGGCCAGGCCCTGGCTGCGTGACAGCCCCAGCGCC
>JANLZT010000784.1:0-1668 GCA_031366465.1 Betaproteobacteria bacterium
TGCTTGGTGACGTTGAACATGCTGTTGAGGTTGGTGTCGATCACCGCTTTCCAATCGTCGGGCGACATCTTCAAAAACATCCGGTCCTTGGTGATGCCGGCGTTGTTGACCAGCACGTCGATGATGCCGTGCTCGCTGACCGATTTGGTGAACGCGTCCACCGTCGATTGCCAGTCAGCCACATTGCCCACCGAGGCGTGGAAGTCATAGCCCAGCGCCTTCTGCTCGTCCAGCCATTTGACGAAATCGCGGCTGGGGCCGCAGCCGGCGATGACCTTGAAACCGGCCTTGTTCAGGCGCTGGCAGATGGCGGTACCGATGCCACCCATGCCGCCGGTGACGTACGCAACTTTTTGGTTCATGTTTTCGCTCCTCGTGATGAAAGGGATGGGCCGGACTGCAGCATGCAGCCGACCCCTGACACTTGGCTGATCAACGCTCGACGCAAAGCGCCACGCCCATACCGCCGCCGATGCACAGCGACGCAATGCCCTTCTTGGCGTCGCGCTTTTGCATCTCGTGCAGCAGCGTCACCAGGATGCGGCAGCCCGACGCGCCGATCGGGTGGCCGATCGCAATCGCGCCGCCGTTGACATTGACCTTGGCCATGTCCCAGCCCATCTCCTTGTGCACGGCACAGGCCTGGGCGGCAAAGGCTTCATTGATTTCCAGCAGATCGAGATCGGCGGGGCTCCAGCCGGCGCGCTGCAAGGCCTTGCGGGCTGCGGGCACCGGGCCCATGCCCATGATCTTGGGGTCGAGGCCGGCGCTGGCATAGCTGGCGATGCGGGCCAGGGGTTTCAGGCCCAGCGCGGCGGCCTTGGCGGCGGTCATCACCATCACCGCAGCGGCACCGTCGTTCAGGCCCGAGGCATTGCCGGCCGTCACCGAGCCCGCCTTGTCAAAGGCTGGGCGCAGGCCGGCCAGGGCCTCGGCGCTGGTCTTTTTGTTGATGAACTCGTCGGCCGTGAACAGGATTGCGTCACCCTTTTTCTGGGCCAGCGACACCGCCACGATCTCGTCCTTGAAGCGGCCGGCCTCTTGGGCAGCGGCGGCCTTCATCTGGCTACCCAGGGCCAGCGCGTCCTGCGCCTCGCGGCTGACGCCGTATTGCTTGGCCACGTTCTCGGCGGTGATGCCCATGTGGTACTGGTTGTACACATCCCACAGGCCGTCGGTGATCATGGTGTCGACCAGCTTCCAGTCGCCCATGCGCTGGCCGTCGCGGCTGCCGGGCAGCACATGAGGGGCCATGCTCATGTTCTCTTGGCCACCGGCGATGACGATCTCGCTGTCGCCGTCGCGGATGGCCTGGGCGGCCAGCATCACGGCTTTGAGGCCCGAGCCGCAGACCTTGTTGATGGTAAAGGCCGGCACCTCCAGCGGCAGGCCGCTCTTGACCACCGCCTGGCGGGCGGCGTTCTGGCCCGAGCCGGCGGTCAGCACCTGGCCCAGGATCACCTCGCTGATCTGCGCGCCGGCGAGGCCGCTGCGCTCCAGCAAGGCCTTGATGACGGTTGCGCCCAGCTCGGGCGCGGCGGTCTTGGCCAGGCTGCCGCCAAATTTGCCCACGGCGGTGCGCGCGGCGGCGACGATGACGATGTCGGTAGTCATGAATATCTCCTGATAGAAAAAAGTCCGGGTGCGAGCTTAAGCCTTCTGCTTGAC
>JANLZT010000793.1:0-1774 GCA_031366465.1 Betaproteobacteria bacterium
CTTCACCTTCAAGAACTACTTCTCTGAGTGGGACTACCGCTTCGGCTGGGGTTACTACTCGGCCATCGTGCCCAAAGAAGTGACCGATGCCGGCGCCGGCAACTGGAAGAACCTGAACGGCACCGGCCCCTTCATGCTGACCGACTACGTGCAGGGCAATGCCGTCACCTTCAGCAAGAACGACTTGTATTGGGACAAAGAGAAGGTGGCCGGCCAGAGCTACAAGCTGCCCTTTGTCGACAAGATCGTCTACCGCACCATCAAGGACGAGGCCGCCTTTCTCACCGCGCTGCGCACCGCCAAGCTCGACGTGCTCGAAGGCGTGCGCTGGAGCGCGGTGGAGGAGCTGAAGAAGAACGCGCCGGCGCTCAAGTGGAAACGCTGGGTCGATACCGGCGGCACCTTTGTGGCAATGCGGGTCGATACCAAGCCCTTTGACGACATCCGTGTGCGCCGGGCCCTGAACATGGCCATCAACAAGGACGAGATCGTCAAGGCCTATTACGGCGGCAATGCGGTGCTGTTCGGCTACCCGATGCACCCCGACTACACCGGCTACTACGAGACGCTGGACCAGATGCCGGTGGCCGCGCAAGAGTTGTTCAAGTACAACCCCGACAAGGCCAAAGCGCTGCTGGCCGAGGCTGGTTTCCCCAAGGGTTTCAGCTTCAAGACGCAAGTGTGTTCGTGCAGCCCCGACCACATGGACCTGGCACCGCTGATCGCCGCCTACCTGGACAAAGTGGGCGTGAAGATGGAAATCCAGCCGATGGAATACGGCGCCTTCCTGTCGGCGATGACCACCAAGACCAATGCCGCCGGCTACATGATGCGCAACGGCCACACCAACCCGACCACCAGCATCCGCAAAAGCTTTGTCACCAAGCAGACCTGGAACCCGTCGCAATACACCGACCCCGATTTCGACAAGCGCATGAGCGATGTCTACGCCGAGCCCGACGAAGACAAGCGCAAGCTGCTGATCAAGCTGATGACGCGCGACATCGTCGAGAAGGCGCCCTATATCTGGCTGCCCACGCCGATCGGTTACTCGGCCTGGTGGCCTTGGGTGAAGAACTACGACGGCGAACTGCGCGCCGGGTCTGAGCGGCCGGCGCCCATCCATGCGCGCATGTGGGTGGACCAGGCGATGAAAAAGAAGCTGGGGTTCTGAATCCCCATGTCCCAGCCCCTGCTGAGTGTGCGCAACCTGGTCACGCGCTTTCGCACCGGGCGGGGCCAGATCACTGCCGTCAACAACGTGTCCTTCGACGTGGCGGCCGGCGAGACTCTGGCCATCGTCGGTGAATCGGGCTCGGGCAAGAGCGTCACCGCGCTGTCCATCCTGCGCCTGATCCCCGACCCGCCCGGCCACATCGAGAGCGGCGAGATCATCTTCGACGGCCAGGATTTGCTCAAGCTGAGCGATGCCGAGATCCGCGCGGTGCGCGGCGACCGCATCGCGATGATCTTTCAAGAGCCGATGAGCAGCCTGAACCCGTCACTCACCGTGGGCATGCAGGTGGCCGAGCCGATCAACCTGCACCGCAAGCTGCCCTGGCGCCAGGCCCTCGACAAGGCGCGCGAGCTGCTGGGGATGGTGCGCATGTCCGACACCGCGTCGCGGGTGACCGCCTACCCGCACCAGTTCTCGGGCGGCATGCGCCAGCGCGCGATGATCGCGATGGCGCTGGCCTGCGAGCCGCAGCTCATCATTGCCGACGAGCCCACCACCGCGCTGGATGTGACCGTGCAGGCCCAGATCCTGGACCTG
>JANLZT010000796.1:0-2596 GCA_031366465.1 Betaproteobacteria bacterium
GCTGCGCCAGCGCATCCCCGTGGCCGCCGGCTGGGCGCCGTTTGCCCAGCGCGGCAGCCAGTTGGCCTACGGGCCGCAGTTCGCCGACGTCTACCGCCGCCTGGCCAGCTACGCCGACCGCATCCACAAAGGCGCGCAGCCCGCTGACCTGCCGGTGGAGCAACCGACCAAGTTCGAGCTGGTCATCAATCTCAAGACTGCGCTGGCCATCGGCATCCAGGTGCCGCGGTCGCTGTTGCTGCAGGCTGACGAGGTGATCCGGTGAACCGACGCCGCGTGTGGGATCCCAGGTGAACGCCGCGAGCGCTGACGGCGCAGCGCCGCCGGCCACCGCCGGGCCCGCCCCGCCCGACACCCACCGCGGCCGCCTGCTGCGCAAATACCTGCTTTTGATCATGTCGCTGGTGGGTGCGGCGCTGCTGGCCTCGGGTGGCATCGGCCTGTATTTTTCCTACCAGGAGACGCAGGCCGCGCTGGCCAGCCTGCAGGCCGAAAAAGCGGTGGCTGCGGCCGCGCGCATCGAGCACTACATGCAGCAGATCACCCAGCAACTGGGCTTTGCCGCGCTGCCCCAGCTGGACGCCAGCGATACCGAGCTGCGCCGGGGCGAGTTCAACAAGCTGCTGCGGCAAGTGCCAGCGATCACCGACATCGCCTGGCTGGACGCCGACGGCCGCGAGCGCAATGCCGTCTCGCGCCTGGGCATGGATGTCACCGGCTCGGGCCGGGACCGCAGCGGCGAGGCGGCTTTCATCAACGCCAGGCGCGGCCAGCCCTGGTATGGCCCGGTCTACTTCCGCAAGGACACCGAGCCCTACATGACGGTGGCGATCCGCGCGGGCAGCGACAAAGGGCCGCTCACCGTGGCCGAGCTGAACCTGAAGTTCATCTGGGAGGTGGTCTCGCGCATCGGCATCGGCCGCAAGGGTCGGGCCTATGTGGTGGACGCCGCCGGCAACCTGGTGGCCGACCCCGATATCGGCCTGGTGCTGCGCAAAACCAGCCTGGCCGGGCTGGCCCATGTCAAGGCGCCGGTGGCTGCCGGTGACCCGCCGGCGATGGTCTCGCAGGACCTGGCCGGCACCCGGGTGCTGACGGCGGTGGCACCGATCACGGCGCTGGGCTGGCGGGTGTTTGTCGAGCAGCCGGTGGCCGAGGTCTATGCCCGGCTCGACACGCTGATCCTGCGCACCGGGCTGCTGCTGGGCGCCGGCCTGCTGGCCTCGGCCTTGGCCGCGCTGGCGCTGGCGCGCAGCATGGTGCGGCCGATCCGCACGCTGGACGAAGGCGCGCGCCGCATCGGCGAGGGTGACCTGGACCAGCAAATCGTCGTCAAGACCGGCGATGAGCTGGAAGGCCTGGCCGACCAGTTCAACCGCATGACGGCGCAACTGCGCGAGTCCTATGCCGGGCTGGAGCGCAAGGTGGATGAGCGCACGGCGGCGCTGACCGAGGCGCTGGAGCAGCAGACCGCTACCGCCGCAGTGCTGCAGGTGATCAGCGGTGCGCAATCGGATGTGCAGCCGGTGTTCGACAAGATCGTCGAGTCCTGCCACCGCCTGTTTGCCAGCGAGATGATCGGCATCCAGATCGTCAACGACATCGATGCCACGCTGCGGCTGGCCGCCTACCGGGGCCGCGGTCGCGAACAACTGCACCGGCTCTATCCCCTGCCGCTGGCGGGCAGCTCGGCCGAGCTGGCGATTGCCGAGCAAAGGGTGGTGCACACCCCCGATGTGCTGGGCGGCGCACAGGTGGCGCCGGCGCTGCTGCACTCGGCGCGGCTGACCGGCAGCAACTTCTCGCACCTGCAGGCACCGATGCTGTGGGACGGCAAGGGCGTCGGCTCGATCTTTCTCTGCCGCATCCCGCCGCGGCCCTTCTCCGACAAGGAGATCACCCTGCTCAAGACCTTTGCTGACCAGGCGGTGATCGCCATCCGCAATGCCCGCCTGATCCAGGAGATCCAGGCCAAAAGCCACCAGTTGGAAGTGGCCAACCAGCACAAATCAGAGTTCCTGGCCAATATGAGCCACGAGCTGCGCACGCCGCTCAACGCCATCATCGGTTTCAGTGAGGTGCTGATCGAGCGCATGTTCGGTGAGCTGAACGACAAGCAGGCCGACTACCTGGCCGACATCCATTCGTCGGGCCGGCATCTGCTGTCGCTGATCAATGACATCCTGGATCTGTCCAAGATCGAGGCCGGCCACATGGCACTCGACCTGGAGGACTTCAACGCCCCCGAGGCCCTGGCCAATGCGATGAGCCTGGTGCGCGAGCGCGCGCTGCGCCACGCCATCACGCTGGATCTGGTGGTCGATGCGCAGGTGGGCGAGATCCGGGCCGACCAGCGCAAGTTCAAGCAGATCCTGCTCAACCTGTTGTCCAACGCGGTCAAGTTCACGCTCGACGGCGGGCGGGTGACGGTGCAGGCCCGGCGGCTGGACCACGCGCTGGAGGTGGCTGTGGCCGACACCGGCATCGGCATTGCCGACGCCGACCAGGCGGTGGTCTTCGATGAGTTCCGCCAGGTCGGCCGCCACTACACCAACAAGCACGAGGGCACCGGCCTGGGGCTGGCGCTGACCAAGCG
>JANLZT010000812.1:0-1758 GCA_031366465.1 Betaproteobacteria bacterium
CAGCTTCATCGCCCACCTGATGCCGGCGATGCTGGCGCTGGCGGCCGGCCAGTGCAATGCGGTGCTGGTGTGCTACGGCAGCACCCAGCGCAGTGGCACGATGAACCGCAAGGCGGTGGGCGATGCGCGCCGGGTGATGGACCCGCAGCCCTATGAGCTGCCCTATGAACCGGTGATGCCGGTGGCGGCCTATGCGCTGGCGGCGTCCGCCCACATGGCGCGTTACGGCACCAGCCGGCGCCAGTTGGCCGAGGTGGCGGTGGCCGCGCGCCAATGGGCCCAGCGCAACCCCGAGGCCTTTGAGCGCGGCCCCTTGAGCATCGACGATGTGCTGGCCTCCCGCATGGTGGCGCACCCGCTGACGGTGCGTGACTGCTGCCTGGTGACCGACGGCGCCGGCGCCTTTGTGCTGGTGCGCAGCGACCGCGCGCGCGATCTGCGCCAGCCGCCGGTGCATGTGCTGGGCACCGCCACCGCCTGCTGGCACCGGCAGATCTCGGCGATGCCCGATCTCACCGTCACCGCCGCCCGCCAGAGCGGCGCGGCGGCCTTTGCGATGGCCGGCCTGGCGCCGGCCGATGTCAAGGTGGCGGCCCTCTATGACGCCTTCACCATCAACACCATCCTGTTCCTGGAGGACCTGGGCTTTTGCGCCAAGGGCGAGGGCGGGGCGTTTGTCGAGAACGGCGGCATCGCGCCCGGCGGCCGGCTGGCGGTCAACACCAATGGCGGCGGCTTGAGCTGCACCCACCCGGGCATGTACGGCATCTTTGCGCTGATCGAGGCGGTGCGCCAATTGCGGGGTGAGTGCGGCGAGCGCCAGGTGGCGGGCGCGCAGATCGCGCTGGCGCATGGCAACGGCGGCACCTTGTCGAGCCAGGCCACCGCCATCCTGGGCACGGCGGCCAGCTTGTAGCCGGCCGGCTGCCGGGCAGTGCGCGCCTGGCGGCTGCTGCTCAGGCCCGCCGAGCGGCCCAGCCGCTGATGATGGCGTGCAGGCGGTCCAGCCCGTCGGTCAGTGCGGCCGGGCCGGGCTGCAGGATCAGGGGCGATTTGACCTCGTGCAGTTCACCGTCGCGCACCGCCGGCACATCGGCCCAGCCCGACCGCGCCGCCACCCGCTCGGGACGGAACTTCTTGCCGCACCAAGAGCCGATGATGATGTCGGGCGCGGCCTGCACCACGGCCAGCGGGTCGGCCACGATGCGGTCGCGGCCCAGCGAGCAGGCCGCCCGCTGCGGAAAGATATCGTCGCCGCCGGCCACGCCGACCAGCTCACTGACCCAGCGGATGGCGCTGATCTGCGGCTCATCCCACTCCTCAAAATAGACCTTCGGCCGGCGTGGCAGCGCGGCAGCCAGCGCCCGGGTGCGGGCCAGGTGTTGGGCCAGGTCAGCGGCATGGGCGTCCGCAGCCGCAGCCTGGCCCACCAGCGCACCCAGCCGCCGCACATAGCCCAGGATGCCCTCGACCGAGCGGTGGTTGCTGATCCAGACCTCGACCCCCGCCTTGATCAGCGCGGCGGCGATGTCGGCCTGCATGTCCGAGAAGCCGATTGCCAGGTCGGGCTGCAGCGCCAGGATCTTGTCGACCTTGGCACTGGTGAAGGCGCTGACCCGGGGTTTCTCATGGCGGGCCTGGGCCGGCCGCACCGTGAAGCCCGAGATGCCGACGATGCGGTGCTGCTGGCCCAGGGTGTAGAGGATCTCGGTCGGCTCCTCGGTCAGGCAGACGATGCGCTGTGGCAGGCCGGCCGAT
>JANLZT010000815.1:0-5120 GCA_031366465.1 Betaproteobacteria bacterium
GCGCGGCAGCCGCCTGGGCACGCTGCAACTGGCCGAGCGCCTGCGCTTCTGGCTGGGTGACGGCCGCGATGTGGCGCTGCTGGTGGGCGGCCCCGACGGCCTGGACGCCGGGCTCAAGGCCAGCGCCGACGAGACCCTGCGGCTGTCTGACCTGACGCTGCCGCATGCCTTTGTGCGGGTGCTGCTGGCCGAGGCGCTGTACCGGGCCTGGACGGTCTCGGTGGGCCATCCCTACCACCGCGAATAGGCGGCCGGTTGGCGTGGCCCGGGGGGCCGGCCGGCGAAATTCCCGTTCTGCCGCTTGGGTGCCCTCGACCTGGTGGTGGCGCAGTTCGACGAGCGCTGCGGCACCATCGAGTGCCTGCATGGGCTGCGCGACTGCATGCAGCCAGGCACCTGTCATGTCGATGGGCCCACTGCCGGGGCCGGTGCAACAGCCAGGCCCTGAGCGACGCAAAATGCCGGGCCCGGTGGCCATGGCACCGACCCAAGGTGCCCACCGATGTCCACCCCAGCCTCCATCCCAGCCTCCATCCCGGCGCCGATCACAGCGCCAGCGGGCACTGCCACCGCCGGCAAGTTTGTGTCCGGCTCGGTGCTGCGCCATGTGCTGACGATGGCGGCCACCGGTTCGATCGGCCTGGTGGCGGTGTTTGCGGTCGATCTGCTCAACCTGTTCTACATCTCGCTGCTGGGCCACAAGCAGCTCGCGGCGGCGGTGGGCTATGCCGGCACGCTGCTGTTTTTCATCACCTCGCTGGCCATCGGCCTGTCGATCGCGGTGTCGGCGCTGGTGTCGCGCGCGCTGGGCCAGGGCGATCAGGCCCGAGCCCGGCTGCTGGCCGGCGCCACGCTGCTGTGGACGGCCCTGGCGCTGGCCTTGGCCGCCGCGCTGATGTGGCCGTTTGTCGGCAGCTTGCTGGCCCTGCTGGGCGCCAGGGGCCCGACCGCCCAGTACGCGCAGGGCTTCATGCTGATCGTGCTGCCGTCGGCGCCGCTGCTGGGCCTGGGCATGGCCCTGGGGGCGCTGTTGCGTGCGGCCGGTGATGCGCGCCGGGCGATGTTCGTCACTCTGGGGGCCGGCGCCGCCACGGCGGTGTTGGACCCGCTGCTGATCTTCGGTCTGGGCTGGGGCCTGGACGGCGCGGCGGTGGCCAATGTGCTGGCGCGCTGCGCGATGCTGGCCATCGGCCTGCCGGCCCTGCTGCGGGTGCATCGGCTGCTGGTGCGGCCCGACCTGCAGGCGCTGCGCCAGACCTTGCGGCCGTTTCTGGCCATCGGCCTGCCGGCGGTGCTGACCCAGATCGCCACCCCGGTGGGCAATGCGCTGGTCACGGCGGCCATCGCGCCCTATGGCGACAGCGCGGTGGCCGGTTGGGCGGTGGTGGGCCGCATCATCCCGGTGGCCTTCGTCGGCCTGTTTGCGCTGTCGGGCTCGGTCGGCCCGATCATTGGCCAGAACCTGGGCGCCGGCCGCCATGACCGGCTGCGTGAGGTGGTCATCACCAGCCTGCGGGTGGTGTTGGCCTATGTGGCGGTGGTCTGGGCCTTGCTGGCGCTGGGCGGCGGCCTGATCAGCGAGCTGTTCGGCGCGGTCGGGCCGGCGCGCGAGCTGATCGAGTTCTTCTGCCGCTTTGTGGCTGGCAGCTTCATGTTCAACGGCGCGCTGTTCGTGGCCAATGCGGCCTTCAACAACCTGGGCTTTGCGCTGTATTCCACCGCCTTGAACTGGGGCCGCGCCACGCTGGGTGTGCTGCCCTTCATCTGGCTGGGCGGCCAGTGCTTCGGTCTGCTGGGGGTGCTGGCGGGCTACGGCCTGGGCGTGGTGCTGTTCGGCGTGCTGGGCATGCTGTGGTGCCTGCGGGTGTTGGGGCGCTTGCGGGCGGGGCAGCTTGTGGCCGCACCCGGCGCCGGCTAGGGGCTTGCCACACATGGCCCATCGGCGATGATCCAACCTGCCCGCAAAAGGAGAAGCCCCGATGAAACTCTGGACGATGGCGCCACATTTAGGCGCAAACCCGGCCGCCCTGGTGTCCGCCTTGGTGTCCGCCCTGTTCGCCGCCACCTGCGGCCCGGCCCAAGCCCAGGACGTCAAGCTGGCCCGCAACCTGGCCGCAAGCTGTGCCAACTGCCACGGCACCAATGGCCAGGCGCGCGGTGAGATGCGGCCGCTGGCTGGCTTGGCGGCCGACAAGATCATCGACGCAGTGGCCAACTTCAAGAGCGGTGCCCAGCCGGCGACGATCATGCAGCAGATCGCGCTGGGCTACACCGATGAACAGATCAAGCTGGTGGCCGGCTACTTTGCCGCCCAGCCGGCCAAGCCCTGAGGGGATGTGATGCCCAAACAATCGTCTCAATTTGCGCCCGGCCGCCGCCAACTGCTGGCCGCCGGTGCCGCCATGGGTGGCCTGGCCCTGGCGGGCTGCGCCGCAGTGCCGGCCGGGCAGCTATCAGGCCCATCCATCGGCCGCGTGGTGGTCATCGGCGGCGGCTTTGGCGGCAGCACCGCGGCGCGCTACCTGCGCCTGTGGGGCGGCAATGTGGATGTCACGCTGGTCGAGCGCCAGGCCGGTTTTGTCTCCTGCCCGCTCTCCAACCTGGTGCTGGGCGGCTACCGGCAGATGGCCGACATCAGCCGCAGCTATGACAGCCTGGTGGCCCTGGGCGTCAAGCGGGTGCAGGCCGAGGTCAGCGCCATCGATGTGGCCGGCAAGCAGGTGCGGCTGGACAACGGCAGCGTGCTGGCCTATGACCGCCTGATCGTCTCCCCCGGCATTGACTTCATGGCCGATCAGGTGCCTGGCCTGGCCGCAGCGCTGGCCAGCGGCCAGGTCCTGCACGCCTGGAAGGCCGGCCCGCAAACCCTGGCGCTGCGCCAGCAATTGCAAGACATGCCCGACGGCGGCGTGTTTGCCCTCTGCATACCCAAATCACCCTTCCGCTGCCCGCCCGGGCCCTATGAGCGGGCCTGCGTGGTGGCCAACTACCTGCAGCAAGCCAAGCCGCGCAGCAAGCTGCTGGTGATGGACGCCAACCCCGAGATCCAGAGCAAGAAGGCCTTGTTCGAGCGCGCCTTTGCCCAGCGCTACCCCGGCATCCTGGAGTACCGGCCGAATGCCGAGTTGAAGGAGGTGGCCGGCAAGCTGGCCCGCTTCGATTTCGAGGATGTCTTGGCCGATGTGCTCAATGTGGTGCCGCCCCAGCGCGCGGCTGATCTGGTGCGCGGTGCCGGCCTGGTCAATGTCGTCAACCGCTGGGTGGGGGTGAACTGGCTGAGCCTGGAGTCGAGCGTGGCGCCGGGCATCCATGTGCTGGGCGACGCCACCTTCTCGGCGCCCGCGATGCCCAAATCAGGGCATATGGCCAACCAGCATGCCAAGGTGGCGGCTGCGGCCGTGATCCAGTTGCTCAAGGGCGAGGCAGTGAACGCCAGCCCGCTGGTGATGAACACCTGTTACAGCTTTGTGTCGGCCCAAGAGGCGATCCATGTGGCGTCGGTGCACCCGTACAACAGCACTGAGAACACCTTCAAGACCGTGCCGGGATCGGGGGGCGTGTCGGCCAGTGCCAGCTTGCTGGAAGGCCGATACGCGCAGGCCTGGGCCGACAACATCTGGCACGACATGCTGGGCTGATCCCCAGGGCCCGCCCGCCGCTCAGAACAGCAGTTTGAAGCTGCCGCCCAAGGCCCAGGCCTGGCCCCGTTCGCTGTGGGCGTCGGCGCGGGGCCAGAAATGGCCGGCCACCAACTCGCACAACAGCCAGTTCTTGTAGACCGGGTACTCCCATTTGGCCAGCACGCCGTAGTCCGACATCCCCACCCCGGTGCCGTGGTTGCCGTTGCCTGTGGCCAGCAGTTCCAGTGACAACAAGCGCTGGTTGCCAAAGCCCCGGTAGGCGCCCAGGCCGCTGGACCACTCGAAGTTGCGGCTGGCCTGCGTGATGGTGGCCGCATTCAGCCAGCGCACCGACAACTGGGGCGACACCTTGAAGCCCCAGGTCAGCGCGGTGGTGGACCCGACCTGATCGCTCTCGGTCCAGAACACGGTTTCGCGCAGCTCGATCTGCTGCGTGGGCGTCAGCGTCCAGGGCTTGGCGTAGCGGGCCTGGACATAGGGCTTGAGGCGCGCGCTGATGCCGACACGGAAATCGATGTTCTGCGGCAGGGTGACGCCCAGGCCGGCCAGAAAGCTGCGGTCCTCCGGGCGGCTGGCCAGCAGTTGCTGGCGGCGCGAAAACGCGTCGGGGGTGTCCTTGATGACGTTGCGGGGGTCGTCGCGGCCAATGAACAGATAGGCGTAGCGCTCGACATTGGGCAGCTTGAAGCGGGCGTTGAAGCGCAGGTCGATGTCCTGGGTCTGGTCACTGCGCTTGTACAGGCCCAGCGTCAGCCGGCCCTCGCTGACCTTGCCGCCCTCCTCAAAAGGCTTGTCGCCAAACCAGCTATCCACGCTGCGGGCCAGCCATTCCGACACCGACCGGGTGTTGCGGCGGGTGCTCTCCAGCGCGTCTTTCACCTGCTCGGCGCTGGGCAGGATGTCGAGCGCGGCCTCAGGCGCCGATGTGGCGGTGGCCGCAGGCTGGGGCGTCGCAACGGCCTGCGCCTGCGCCGCCGATCCGCCAAACATGGCGCCGAACAAAGCGCCGCTAAAACCGACGCACAAGTAGCTGCGGACGACCCCCAGCCTGGCCAGACTGGTCCTGCACGGCAGGGCAGGGGTGCGATGTGGGGGCTGGCGGGTCATGGGCAGCGGGCGTGGTGGATGACTGGATTTTGGCGCAGGCTCACACAGCGCTGGCCAAGCCTTGGCGCCGCAGCCGGGGGAGATCCGCCCCGAGCGCCTGTAGGACGCGGCCGATAGGCGCAGCGCTGCAACCGATTCCTGCGGCGCCGTCGCCGCTGGCGGCATGCTGGCCTACAGGTCGGCGGCAGGCAGGCCGGCGCTCGCCAGCCGGGCGGCCCGCCACCATCCGCTATTTGGATGGCAAACGCGCCCTATGCAGACCCCGACCCCAACCCCAACCCCCACGCGCTGGCCGCGTTGGCCGCGTTGGAATTTCGGCCGGCTGGGGGCGCTGGCAGCCCTGCTGCTGGTGCTGGCCTTGGCGGGCCTGGC
>JANLZT010000302.1:0-1794 GCA_031366465.1 Betaproteobacteria bacterium
GCAGGGCATGTCGTCATGCACCAGCGAGTAGGCATGGATCAGCTCCACCGCCACCGCCGCGCGCAGGGCGGCAACCGGGTCACCGTCGACCGCCTCGCAGGCGGCCCGTACCAGCAGCGGCCGCAGCCGCTTGCCACCGTCGAGCACGCCGTAGCGCATTGCCAGGCCCAGGCCGGCAGGGGCCTCGGCGGGCACCCAGGCCGACAGCGCCTGCTCGACGCGGGCCAGCTCTTCGCGCACCCAGCGCTCGAAGGTGGCGTCGGCATCGGCCGCCAGCGCCCAGCCGGCGGCGGTGTTCACCGCTGGCGTCATGCGCCGGTCCAATCCTTGAGCTGGCCGTCTTCGAGCACCTTGACCTGGTCTTCCACCGCCTGCAGCCGGCTGCGGCAAAAGGCCAGCAAGGCTGCACCCCGGCGGTAGTTGTCGAGCAGGCCCTCCAGCGGCAGCTGGTTGCCCTCCATCGCCTGCACCAGCCGCTCCAACTCAGCCAGCGCGTCTTCGTAACGTGCAGGCTCAGCGGCAGGCGGGGTGATAGGTGGCATGGTGGCCAGGGGGATCGGCAAGCAGCGCATTTTAGTCGCCCGGTGTCGCGAGCCCGCCACAGCCTTTGGCTACAATTGATGAGTCGGCCGCCTCTGCGCGGCCGTTTTTTGTCACCAAACATCTTGCCCATCCGCGGGGCCACCGGGTGGGGAGGTTTTGACATCCTTGCTGGAGATCCCGAGGATCATGTCGGACCTGAGCGTACGTCTCGAAGCTCATGAGCAAATGTTGCTTGGCCACTTTGCTCATCCCCCCTGGGGGGCGGCGGCAATGCCGCCTGGGGGCCTTAATTCGCGCCAACCGGTCGACGACCGCTCGGCGCGCTCGCAACTCTCGGTCACCACCTATTTCTCGGACGAGCTGTTCCGTCGCGAGATGGAGTTGATCTTCCAGCATGGGCCCCGCTACCTCGGGCACAGCCTGGCGGTGCCCGAGGTGGGCGACTACCACGCCCTGCCGCAGGAGGGCGAGGGCCGCGCGCTGGTGCGCACCGCATCCGGCATCGAGTTGCTGTCCAACGTCTGCCGCCACCGCCAGGCGCTGATGCTGCGCGGCCGCGGCAATACCCGCCACAACGCTCCCGGCCACGCCGGCGGCAACATCGTCTGCCCGCTGCACCGCTGGACCTACAACCTGCAAGGTGAGCTGCTGGGCGCGCCGCTGTTCCAGCAAGACCCCTGCCTGCACCTGAACCGCTACCCCACCCGCATCTGGAACGGCATGGTGTTCGAGGACAACGGCCGCGACATCGCCGCCGAGCTGGGCCAGGTGGGGCCGCGCGCCGAACTCGACTTCACCGGTTTTGTGCTCGACAAGGTGCATCTGCACGAGTGCGGCTACAACTGGAAGACCTTCATCGAGGTCTACCTGGAGGACTACCACGTCGGCCCCTTCCACCCCGGCCTGGGCCGCTTTGTGAGCTGCGACGATCTGAAGTGGGAGTTCAGCCCGCACCACTCGGTGCAGACAGTGGGCATCAATGATTCACTGCGCCAGGCAGGATCGCCGGCCTACAAGCGCTGGCATGCGGCGGTGCTGGCGCTGGGCAACGGCGCGCCGCCCAAGCAGGGCGCGATCTGGCTGACCTACTACCCGAACGTGATGGTCGAAAGCTACCCGCATGTGCTGGTGGTCTCCACGCTATACCCGCGCGGGCCGCAGAAGACGCTGAACGTCGTCGAGTTCTACTACCCCGAAGAGATCCACGCCTTCGAGCGTGAGTTCATCGAGGCCGAGCAGGCCGCGTACTGG
>JANLZT010000315.1:0-4133 GCA_031366465.1 Betaproteobacteria bacterium
ATCGCACTGGCGCCGATGGCAAAGAGCTGGCCATCGGCGTGATGCAGGGCGGCAAGGCGCGGCGCGGCTTTGCCACGCCGTCGCGCAAGTTCCAGGTCTTCAGCCAGGACGTGGCCGACGCCGCCCGCGATCTGGCCTTCCCCGAGCCGTATGGTGCAGGCATGCCGGGCTGGTTTGCGGTGCCCTCGATTGCCGGCATGGGGCCTGACCATTTGCACCTGGTCACCTTCAAATGGAATGTGCACACCCAGGGCCGCACCGCATCGCAAAAGTACCTGACCGAGATCGTCCACCACAACCCGCTGTGGATGCACACCTCAGCGGCCGAGAAGCGTGGCCTGAAGACCGGCGATCTGGTGGAGATCACCACCTGGCGCGGCATGGCCCATGCCTACAAGCACCACAGCAGCCAGCCGGGTGACGCCATCGGCACCGTGGTGGTGCCGGTGTTTGTCACCGAGGGCATCCACCCCAAGGTGATCGCGATGTCCAACAGCCTGGGCAACTTTGCCCATGGCCGGGCCGGCAACGGCAAGCGCGGGCCGCGCGATGACAGCTTTGCCGGCTTTGACAATGCGGTGATTGGCGAAGACCAGGACTTGTCGGAGGACCAGTGGTGGGGCGCCGGCCAGGGCCTGTGGTCACGCTTGACGGGCGCCGGCAACGGCCTGGGCGTGGGCTACAACATCAATGCCATCCTGCCGATCTACCCGTCGCCGCTGGTGGGCATGCAGGGCTGGTACGACACGGTGTGCACGGCCAGGCGGGCTTGAATGGGCTTGGCGAGCATCGAAGTAGGCATCAAATGAAGCTATATTTGATGCCTATCGCCGCAGCCCACGATTGAAAGGCAAGCCATGCGCACCACGTTGAACATCGATGACGATCTGTTGGCCAAGGCCGCCCAGTTGCTGGGTGCCATGGACCGCTCGGCCCTGGTGCGTGAAGGGCTGAAGGCCTTGATCGAGCGTGAAAGTGCCCGGCGCCTGGCGCGGCTGGGCGGCTCGCAGCCCGCGCTGCAGGCAGCGCCGCGCAGGCCGTCGGCGCTGCCCACTTGATCCTCGTCGACACCGCCATCTGGGTGGACCACCTGCGCCGGGGTGACGCCCAACTGGCTGGCCTGCTGGACCGTGGCGCCGTGCTGATGCACCCGTTTGTGCTGGGTGAAATCGCCTGCGGCAGCCTCACCGACAGGCCAGGCCTGCTGGCCCTGCTGCAGCAACTGCCGGCCGCCGCCGTGGCCGAGGGCAGCGAGGTGCTGGGCTTCATCGAGCGCCAGAGCCTGCACGGCAGGGGCATTGGCTATGTCGATGTGCACCTGCTGGCCTCGGTGGCACTGACCGCTGGCGCCAGCTTGTGGACCCGCGACAAGCGCTTGCGCAGCGCGGCGCAAGCGCTGGGTTGCGGCTTTGGCGACAACACGGCGCATTGAGCGCGCCACCGAAAAAGGGCAAGCCATGCAAACCCCCCCGACCCGCCGCAAGGCCCTGCAGGCGCTGGTGGGCATCACGCTGTGCACATCCCCGCTGGCGGGTTGGGCCCAAGACGCCCCCTACCCCAGCAAACCCATCCGCATCGTGCCCTTTGGCACCGCAGGCGGGCCCATCGACACCATCGCCCGGCTGTATGGTGAGCGGCTGACGCAGCGTTGGGGCCAGCCGGTGGTGGTGGATGCCAAGCCCGGCGCCAGCGGCATCGTGGCGGCCGACTTTGTGGCCCGGGCGCCGGCCGACGGCCACACGCTGATGCTGACCTTGTCACTCACCCACACGACAGTGCCGATGCTGCGGCAGCGCGTGCCCTACGACCCGCAGCGCGACTTCCAACCCTTGACCCAAATAGCCACCGGCGGGCCGATGCTGATCGTGCCGGCCGCCAACCCGGCCAACAATTTGAAGGATTTCGTGGTCTGGGCCAAGGCCAAGGGCCGGGTGACTTACGGCACCTGGGGCAATGGCTCGGCCGCGCATTTGTACGGCGAGCTGCTCAAACGCCAGACCGACGCGCCGCTGGAACATGTGCCCTACAAGGGCGAGGCCGGTGCCCACCTGGACATGCTGGGCGGCGTGCTCGACATCGCCTGGGCCAACCCTGCCACAGCCCGCAACCTGCTGGCCGGCGGCAAGATCAAGGTGCTGGGCATCACCGGCGCCCGCCGCGTGGGCACCCTGCCCCAAGTGCCCACCTTTGCCGAGCAGGGCATCGAGGGCTTCATGACCGACAGCTGGGTCGGCTTCCTGGCGCCGGCCCGCACCCCCAGGCCGGTGGTGGACAAGCTGGTGGCCGCGCTGCGCGAGATCACCCAAGCCCCCGAGGTTCGCGCCAAGCTGCTGGACATGGGTTTCGAGCCGCTGGGCAACGGCCCCGATGACTTTGCCGCCACGCAGAAGGCCGAGCTGCCGCAGTGGGCGGCGCTGGTCAAGGCGGCGGGCGTGACGCCCGAGTAAAGCCAGCCACCGCCGCACCACCATGACCACCATTCCCATTTTCCCGGCTGCGCAGTCCGACACAAGCGCCCAGCCCGACACCGGCACCGCCTATGGCCGCCCCGCCGCCACCCACAAGACCGAGTTGACCGAGGTGGGCGCCGGCACACCGATGGGCGAGCTGCTGCGCCGCTACTGGCACCCAGTGGGCCTGGCCAGCGATGCCGGCAGCATCCCGCGCCCCGTGCAGGTACTGGGCGAGACCCTGATCCTGTTCCGCGACCAGGCCGGCCGGCCCGGCCTGGTGCACCCCCACTGCGCCCACCGGGGCGCGTCGCTGTACTACGGCAAGGTCGAAGAACGCGGCATCCGCTGCTGCTACCACGGCTGGCTGTTCGACGTGCAGGGCCATTGCCTGGACCAGCCCTGCGAGCCGCCCGGCAACGACCGCGCCCGCAGCCGGGTGCGCCAGCCCTGGTACCCGGTGCAGGACTTGTACGGCCTGGTCTGGGCCTACCTGGGCCCGCCCGACAAAAAGCCCTTGCTGCCGCGCTACGACGCGCTGGAGGTGCTGGACGAGGGTGAGTTCCTGGAGACCGATGCCAACAGCATCGGCGGTGGCGGCCCGGTGGTGATCCCCTGCAACTGGCTGCAGCACTATGAGAACCTGGTCGATCCCTTCCACGTCGTGATCCTGCACGCGGCCTTCAGCGGCACCCAGTTTGTGCCGGCGATGGCGCTGATGCCGCAGGTTTCCTGGGACTACGCCCTGCCCCCAAGGCCGCCGCTTCACGGCGACCGCCCCCCCGAGGGGGAGCAAGTCAACTTGGGGCGGCCCGGCGTTGACTTGGCTGCGACCGGCGTGCGCACCACGTCCATCCGCCATCTGCCCGACGGGACCACGCTGCGCCGCATCAGCGAGGCCGCGCTGCCCACGCTGCGCGTCATCCCCAGCCCGAGGATCGGCCAATACGGCCGGGTTGAATCGCTGGGCTGGGTGCTGCCGATGGACGACCACCATTTCCGCATCTACACGGTGGGCCGGGTGCGGGCGGCCGGCGATCTGGTGCGGGTGAGATCGCGCCTGAACGGCAAGCTCTGGGAGGACCTGAGCGAGGCCGAGCACCAGGCCTACCCGGGTGACTACGAGGCGATGGTCAGCCAGGGTCGGATGGCGCCGCATTCGGCCGAGCACCTGGCCACCAGTGATCGCGGCATTGTGATGCTGCGGCGCCTGTTGCAGCGCCAACTGGACGCGCTGCGCGAGGGCCGCGACCCAGCCGGCCTGATCCGCGATCCGTCGGCAGCGCCGCTGAGGTTTGAGGCCGGCAATTACCTGGTCCGGCCTTGAGTGGCGGGGATGCCTGGCTGCAGTAATCAATAACCGGTCATACACCGAATTGGCGCCACACAAAACATGACTGAGCACCTCACCGCCAAAGAAATCTGGGTTACCTGGGTGGGGGTGCTCGATGTTCAAATTGCCAGATCATTCTCACAGCTGCTGGTGAATGCCGCCACCGACCATGTCACCAGAATACATACCTTGATCCAGTCGCCGGGCGGCACCATCAATGAAGGCATCTTTCTCTACGAGTTTTTCAGGGCCTTCCCGGTCGAGGTGGTGGCCTACAACGGCGGCCACATTGGCAGCGCGTCACTGTCGGCTTACCTGGGCGCCAGGAAAAGGCTGGTTGCTGCCAACGC
>JANLZT010000009.1:0-4476 GCA_031366465.1 Betaproteobacteria bacterium
GTCGGCCAGCACGCTGGGCAGCATGAAGGGGATGCGCAGCAGGTTGCCCACGTAGTCGACCAGGATCGGCGAGATCAACATCACCTTGACCGAATAGGCGTCCACCACCGTGTAGACCGCGATCAGCACACCGGTGGCCGCACCCCAGCGCAGGCCGGCCAGGGTGCGGGCATGGCGGGCCGGGTCTTGGGTGTTGCGCCAAAGGCCGGGGCCGCCGGCAATCAGCAGCACCCCGCCGCTGATGCCCAGCACGCCGGCCACGGTGCGCCAGCCCAGCGGCTCACCCAGCAACAGCACCGCACCCAGTGAGCTGAGCAGCGGCCCGCTGCCGCGCGCCACCGGGTAAACCACCGTCAAATCGGCCGCGCGGTAGCCGGCCAGCAGCACGTTGAAGTACACCAGATGGGCCAGCCCGCTGGCCAGCAGCAGGGCCCACTCGCGCCAGCCCCAGCCAGGCGCTTGTTGCCACATCATCACCAGGCCGAGCGGCGCCCACAGCAGCACGATCATCAGCGCGCCCATCATCACAAAGTGCACGCCGCCGCCGGTCTTTTTGGCCACGATGTTCCAGCCAGCGTGCAGCAGCGCGGCGATCAGCACCAGGGCAAAGGCGGTGGCGGGCATGGACGATTGTGGGGTCGGCTCTGGCGGCCGGCGCTACAGTGGCAGCGCCCCGCCCTATGCCCCACGCCGCCACCATGACCACCCCCCACCCCGATCTTGTGCAGGCGCTGCGCGGCAGCACGCTTGAATCCTTCCACCGCGGCTCGCTGGCTATCGTGGATGCCGATGGCGGCCTGCTGCTGGCCTTGGGTGAGGTCGACAGCCCGGTCTTTCCGCGCTCGGCCTGCAAGGTCTTGCAAGCGCTGCCGCTGGTGGCCAGTGGCGCGGCCGATGCCCTGGCGCTGAGCGATGAGGAACTGGCGCTGGCCTGCGCCTCGCACGGCGGTGAGCCCCGCCATGTGGCCGCCGCCGCGGCGATGCTGGCCAAGGCCGGCCTGGACCAGGCGGCGCTGGAATGCGGCGCCCACTGGCCCAGCTTCGATGGCGCCTTGAAGGCCCTGGCCCGCAGCGGCCAAGACCCCAGCGCGCTGCACAACAACTGCTCGGGCAAGCATGCCGGCTTTGTCTGCGTGGGCTGTTTGATGGCCCGTGCCGCCGGCCGCGAGCCGGCCGAGTTTGTGCGCGGCTACCTGCAGCCCGGGCATCCGGTGATGCGCGAAGTCAGCGCCGCATTGGCCGCCGTCACCGGCGCTGACCTGGCCCAGGCCCCGGTCGGCACCGACGGCTGCTCGATCCCCACCTATGGCATCGCGCTGCGCAAACTGGCGCACGGCTTTGCGCGGCTGGCCACCGGTGTGGGCTTGTCCACCGACCATGCCCGCGCCGCACTGCGGCTGCGCCAGGCGGTGGCCAGCGCGCCCTACTTTGTGGCCGGCAGCGGGCGGTTTGATACCCGGGTGATGGAGCGGCTGGGCCAGCGGGTGTTTTGCAAGGTGGGGGCCGAGGGCGTGTTCTGCGCTGCCCTGCCCGAGCCCGGCCTGGGCGTGGCGATCAAGGTGGACGACGGCAACAACAGCCGCGCCGCCGAGGTGGTGATGGCCGCCGTGATCGAGGCCCTGGTGCGGCTGGACGACGGCGAGCGCTTGTTTCTGCGGGGCCTGAGTGACCTGCCGCTGGTCAACTGGAACCGCATCGAGGTGGGCCGGCTGCAGGCCAGCGCCGGGCTGCGGGCGGCGCTGGCATGAACCCGTCCCGTCGATCCCTGTTGCTGGCGCTGATCGCGATGTCGGCACCCGCCGCCGCCTGGGCCGACCCGCTGGGTGCTGACGACAGCCGCGCGGTGCGGGCCACCATCGAGGCCCAGTTGCAAGCCTTGGCGGCTGGTGATGCGGTGGCCGCCTTCAGCCACGCCTCGGCCAGCATCCGGCGCCAGTTTGGCGATGCCCAGGCCTTTATCGAGATGGTGCGCCAGGGCTATCCGATGGTGATCCGGCCGGCGGCGACGGCCTTCTTCCAGGCCGAATGGGCGGACGGTGCGGTGCGGCAGGTGGTGCAATTTCGCGACGCCGCCGGCCGCAACTGGCTGGCCACCTACCAGCTGGTGAAACTGGTGGACCAGCCCGGCCAGCCCTGGCGCATCAATGGCGTGGTGGTGGTGGCCGATACCGGCAAGTCATCGACTTGAGAGGGTGCCATCACAACCCGATGAACGGGTTCTCGATGCGCGCACCGCCGTAGACGGCAGCGTGCTGCATGTCCTCGCTCAGCACCCGCTGGCAGCCGCTGACCACCGCCGCCTGCACGATCAAGGCATCGTAGAACGCCAGGCCGTGCAGCAGATGCAGGTCGAGCGCGCCGGCAACCATGTCGGCCGACGCCGGCACCATCTCAAAGCGCCGGTAGAAGGCGATGCGCTCGCGTATCAGCGCCTGGGGCAGGCGCAGCTTGCGCAGGGCGACATTCACATACTCCTGCAACACCTGGGTGGACAGCACGGCTGAGCCGTCGCTGCGCAGGGCCGTGATCAGCGCCAGCGCGCGGCGCTGCTTGGCGGGCTCGTCGGCCGCGTCGGCATAGACCAGGAGGTTGGTGTCGAGCAGGCTACGCACGGCGATTGGCGTCTTCGCGGTCGAACTTCCAGCCCGCCAGGCGGCCCGGTGAGGCCAGCGCAGATTGCTCGAAGGCCCGCAACTCGGACGCCAGTTGCTGGCTGCCCGCCAGTTGCTCCAGGTAGTCCCGCACCGCCTGGTTCAGGCTTTTGCCCATCGCTGTGGCGGCCGTCCGCGCCTGCTCAGCGATGCGTTCGTCAACCGACAGGGTGATGTTCATCGGGTTCTCCATTGAAGCTGTGTGCACATATTATGTGTAAATGTCGCCGCTTGCGCGGCGGTTTACATCGCGCCGCCTGAACGTCCCAGCCACAGCCCGCGCAATGCCGCCTCCAGGTGGCCGGCAAAGCGCGGCGCGTCGCACAGCGGTGACGCCAGCAGGCGCTGCCGCAGGCCCTGGCGCAGGGTGGCCAGCGCGGCCAGGTCGCCAGCATGGCGCAGCGCCAGCGCCAGGTAGTCGGCCTCATCGGCAGCCACCCAATCGGGCAGGCCCAGGTTCTGCAGGATGCTCAAGCCCTGGCGCGACAGCGCCGTGGCACCGGGCAGGCTGAGCACCGGCACGCCCATCCACAGCGCCTCCAGCGTGGTGGTGCCGCCGGGGTAGGGGAAGGGGTCGAGCACGATATCGACCTGGCCGATGGCCGCCAGGTAATCGGCGCGCGGCATCGCGGCCTGCAGTTGCAGGCGCGCCGCCGCAATGCCGTGGCCGGCAAAGCGGCCCAGCAGTTGCTGGCGCAGCGCCGGGTCTTGCAAGCCGGCACTCTGCAACACCAGCGTGCTGGCCGGCAGCGCCAGCAGGATGCGCGACCACAGCGCCAGCACCGCATCGTTGAGCTTGGCCAGCTGGTTGAAGCAGCCGAATCGGACACCGCCGCCGGTCAGCGCTGGCAGTGGCCCCACCGGCAGCGCCTGGTCGGGCGGGGTGAAGCACAAAAAGGTCTCGGGCAATCGCAGCAGCGGCTCGACAAAGGCCGCCTCCGCCCCGGGTGGGGCGATCCAGGGGTCGACGATGGCCGCATCCACCTCGGCCAGGCCGGTGCTGGCGCAGTAGCCCAGCCAACTGGCTTGCACCGGCGCCGGGCGACGGGCCAACACCGCCAGGCGGTTGCCCAGGGTGTGGCCGGCCAGGTCGATCAGCACCTGGATGCCGTCGGCCCGGATCAAGGCCGCCAGGCTGGCGTCGTCCAGGCCGTGCACCGGGCGCCAGCACTGGCAATGGGCGCGCAGGCGCTGGGTCAGGGCGTCGCCTGGCGGGGGATTGGCGGCGTGGTTGTCATAGACATGCAGCGTCAGCCGGCCACCGCCCGGCAGGGTTGGCTGCTGCGCCAGCGCCGCCAGCACCGACTCAAGAAAAAAGCCCACCGGGTGCTGGCGCAGGTCGGCCGACAACAGGCCCACGCGCAGGCCGCCGGCCGAGCCCGCTGCCAGCGGCCAATCACTGAAGGACCGGGCATTGCCCAGGGCACGCCGGGCCGCCGCCCCAAAGCGCTCGGCGTCCACCCGGCGGCGGGCGGCGCTGACCGGCGGCGCGTACTGCTGGGTGAACAGCAGCGCGCTATGGCGGGCCAGCTCATCCGGCGCCAGGGCCAGGGCCTGGCGCAGCGCCGGCAAGGCCGCGTCGGGCCGGCCGGCGGCCTTCAGCGCATGGCCCAGGTTGCCGTGCACCCGCGCCAGGCCGTGCGCCAGCGCCACGGCCTGCTGCTGCCGGGCCACGGCGTCATCGATGCGCCCGGCCGCCAGCAGCGCGTTGCCCAGGTTGCTGTGCTGCAGCGCATCGGCGGGCCGCTGGCCTACCACCTCCTGCAGGGCTGCCACGGCCTCGTCCAACTGGCCGGCAGCGCCCAGCGCCAGCCCCAGATTGGCC
>JANLZT010000070.1:0-4919 GCA_031366465.1 Betaproteobacteria bacterium
GAGATCGCCTGGTTGGGGCACTCGGGCTCGCAGACATCGCAGTTGATGCATTCGTCGGTGATCATGAGGGCCATGCTGGACCCTCCTGCTCAACGACGAATACGCCCTCGGCTTGCAGGCCTCGGGCGCGTGCTGCGGGGCAAGGCAGGCCTGGCCTGAATCCGCAGCCCGTGTCGGTGATCATCAAGGCCATAAGGGCCCCCGCGCGGTGATATCGACGTTCATCAAAGCCACCGCCTCAGGCCTCGCTCGGCAGGTGCTTCACCCGCTCCTGCAGGCGCGCCAGCACCGAAGGCGCCACGAACTTCGACACATCACCGCCCAGGCTGGCGATCTCGCGCACGAAGGTGCCGCTGACAAACTGGTACTGGTCAGATGGCGTCAGGAACAAGGTCTCCACCTCGGGCATCAGATGGCGGTTCATGCCCGCCATCTGGTATTCGTAGTCGAAGTCACTCACCGCGCGCAGGCCGCGCACCACCACATTGCCCCGGTTCTGCAACACAAAATCCGACAGCAAGCCGCGAAACGCGATCACCTCGACATTCGGGTAGGACCGGGCGATCTCGGTGGCGATGTCCAGGCGCTCGGCGATGGTGAACATGGTGCGCTTGTGGTGGCCCGCAGCCACCGCCAGGATCAATTTGTCAAACAGCCGCGCGGCCCGGCCCATCAGGTCTTCATGGCCCTTGGTCATGGGGTCGAAGGTGCCCGGGTAGATGGCGGTCATGAACTTGGCATGCGTCACGGTCGTCTCCTGCTGGCGCGGCGGTTGTGGGGCGGGTCGGTCAGGTGTTGCGCCGCAGCAAATGATAGTGCACCCCGCCTGCACGGCCCTGGCGCCAGAGGGCGAAGCCCGGCGGCAGATCAGCATCAATCAGGGCCGTGGTTGATTCGACATAAACCAGGCCCGAAGTGCAGACCAAGGGCGCGGCCGCTGCCAGCGCGCGCGGCCCCAGGCCGGCATCGAAGGGTGGGTCGAGCAAGATCAACTCGAAGCGGGCCGCCGCGCAGCGCGCCATCCAGGCCAGCGCGTCGGCCGCCTCGATGCGCACCGCAGCCGCCTGCAGCCACAACCGGCTGGCGGCCAGGCTGCGCGCCAACACCGCATCGCGCTCGACCAGCACCACCTCGGACGCGCCGCGCGACGCGGCCTCAAAGCCCAGCGCGCCGCTGCCGGCAAACGCATCCAGGCAGCGCCAGCCCGTCAAATCGGGCCCCAGCCAGTTGAAAAGGGTCTCGCGCACACGGTCGGGCGTGGGCCGCAGGCCGGGCCGGTCGGCCACCGGCAGCTTGCTGCGTTTCCACCGGCCGCCGATCAGCCGCACCTCGCGCGGGGGGCCGCCGCGCGAGGCCGGCGGCAGCGGCTTCACAGCCGCACCGGGATGCCGTGGCTGGCCAACACCGCCTTGGCCTGGCCGACCGTGAATTCACCATAGTGAAAGATGCTGGCCGCCAGCACTGCATCCGCGCCGCCGATCTGGATGCCCTCGGCCAGGTGGGCCAGCGCGCCCACGCCGCCCGAGGCGACCACCGGCACCGGCACCGCGTCGCTGACCGCGCGGGTCAGTGCCAGGTCAAAGCCGATCTTGGTGCCGTCGCGGTCCATGCTGGTCAGCAGGATTTCGCCAGCGCCAAAGTCGGCCATCTGGCGGGCCCAGGCCACCGCATCCAGCCCGGTGTTCTGGCGCCCGCCATGGCTGTAGACATCCCAGCCCGGGCCGCGAGCGGCCAGGTCATCACCCAGTCTGCGCTTGGCGTCGATGGCCACCACGATGCACTGGGCGCCGTACTTGGCAGATGCCTGCTGGATCACCGCCGGGTTGGCGATGGCTGCCGAGTTGAAGCTGACCTTGTCGGCCCCGGCATTGAGCAAGCGCCGCACATCGGCCACCGTGCGCACCCCGCCGCCGACCGTGAGCGGGATGAAGACCTGCGAGGCCACCGCCTCGATGATGTGCAGGATCAGGTCGCGGCCGTCGCTGGTGGCGGTGATGTCGAGGAAGGTGAGTTCATCGGCACCCTGGTCGTTGTAGCGGGCGGCGATCTCGACCGGGTCACCGGCGTCGCGCAAGGCCAGAAAGTTGACGCCCTTGACGACACGGCCACCGGTGACATCGAGGCAGGGAATGATGCGTTTGGCGAGCATGGCCAGAATTATCCGGCTTAACCCTCCCCCTTGACTGTGGGGGGGCGGACGCCAAAGGGAATCCCGGGTGGCGCTTTGATGTACACCGGTGCAGAGGGCGCCCGTCCTCCTTACCGCCAACACACCAACAGGAGTTCCCCATGATGAAGATCCCGGCCTTGTCCTTGCTGGCCCCGGCAATCCTTGCGCTCGCCGCCAGCATGCCCGCGCAAGCGACGATCACGGTCTTTACCACCACCTTGAACGGTGCCAATGAGGTGCCCGTCAATGCGTCGGCCGCCAGCGGTTCAGCCCAGGTCACCTTCGATGACGCGGCCAGTTCGGTGTTGGTGTCGGTGACTTTCTCCGGTTTGACCGCCGCAGCGTCAGCGGGTCACATCCACTGCTGTACCGCGACCGCGTTCACCAGCACGGCGGGCGTGGCGCTGGGCTTTCCGGGCTTCCCCCCCGCCACCTCGGGCACCTACAACGCCAGCCCCACCGCCTACAGTAATAGCAACACCTTCGCATCCGTCCTGGCTGGCGCCTTTGCCGGCAAGGCCTACGTGAACATCCACGACAGCAGCTTCCCTGGGGGTGAGATCCGCGGTTTCCTGGTGCCGGTGCCAGAGGCCAGCACCTACGCGATGCTGCTGGCTGGCTTGGGGCTGGTCGGCGTTTGCGCCCGGCGCCGCCGCGCGGCCTGAAGACCTGCGGTGGCAAGGCCACTGAAACGTCTGGGATGCCCTGGAACCAGCTCAGGTCGCTGTCCTGCTGTAGCCAATGGGCTTGGCGCTGTTGGCGGTGAGCCGGTGGCTGCGCCGCAGCCGCCGCTCAGTCCGCCAGCGTGTCCGCCCGCCGCTGGGCGGACGCAAAATCCAGCGCGCCGGTGTAGATGGCCCGGCCGCAGATCACGCCGCTGATGCCCTCAAAGGCCACCGCGCACAGGCGCTCGATGTCGGTGATATCTGACAGCCCGCCCGAGGCGATCACCGGGATGGTGAGGGCCTGGGCCAGCTTCACCGTGGCATCGATGTTGATGCCGCTGAGCATGCCGTCGCGGCCGATGTCGGTGTAGATCACGCCCTCGATGCCGTAGTCCTGGAACTTGCGTGCCAGGTCGATCACCTCGTGGCCGGTGAGCTTGCTCCAACCATCGGTGGCCACCTTGCCGTCCTTGGCGTCCAGGCCGACCACGATGTGGCCGCCAAATGCGGTGCAGGCGTCCTTCAGGAATCCCGGGCTCTTGACCGCTGCGGTGCCGATGATGATGGTGCTGATGCCGTCGTCCAGATAGCGCTCGATGGTGTCCAGATCGCGGATGCCGCCACCCAGTTGCACCGGGATCTCATTGCCCACCTCGCGCAGGATGGCCTTGATGGCCGGCTCATTGACCGGCTTGCCGGCAAAGGCGCCGTTCAAATCCACCAGGTGCAGGCGGCGGGCACCGGCATCCAGCCAGCGCCTGGCCATCGCGGCGGGGTCGAGGCCGAAGGTGGTGGAGACATTCATGTCCCCTTGTTCGAGGCGGACGCACTGGCCGTCCTTCAAGTCGATGGCGGGGATCAGCAGCATGGCTGTGGCTTGGGCAGTGGCGGGACGTGGGGCGCGCGCAGCGGCGGCGGGGTGAGGCAGCAGGGCGCGGTGGACGATCAAGCGGGCTTCAGGGCTTCCAGGCCAGAAAGTTGCGGTAGAGCTGCAAACCCTGGGCGGCGCTTTTCTCGGGGTGGAACTGGGTGGCAAAAATGTTATCCCGCGCCACCGCGCAGGTAAAGCGCCCGCCGTAATCGGTGAGGGCCGCAGTGTGGCGCGGGTCAGACGGCGCGGCATGGTAGCTGTGCACAAAGTAGAAGTAGCTGGCCTCTTCCACCCCCGCCCAGACTGGGTGCAGCGCGCCGCCGTGGGCTTGGGGATGCACCTGGTTCCAGCCCATCTGCGGCACCTTGTAGCGGCTGCCGTCGGGCTGCAGCCGGCCGTCCAGCTGGAAGCGCTTGACCACGCCGGGGATCAGCCCCAGGCCGGGGGTGTCTTGCTCCTCGCTGTGGTCCAGCAGCATCTGCATGCCCACGCAGATGCCCATCAGGGGCTTGTTGGCGGCGGCGTTCAGCACCGCATCCTGCAGGCCTGAGTCGTGCAGCTCGCGCATGCAGTCGCGCATCGCGCCCTGGCCGGGCAGCACCACCCGCTCGGCGGCGCGCACGTCCTCGGGCCGCTGGGTGACGATCACCTGGTAGCCCGACGCCGCCGCCACATGCATCACCGCCTGCGAGACCGAGCGCAGATTGCCCATGCCGTAGTCGACCACGGCCACCGTCTTGGCCATGGTCTACAGCGTGCCTTTGGTGGACGGGATCACGCCGGCCGAGCGTGGGTCGGGCGTCAGCGCCATGCGCAGTGCCCGGCCGAAGGCCTTGAACACCGTTTCGGCCTGGTGGTGGGCGTTGTCGCCCTTCAAGTTGTCGATGTGCAGGGTGCACAGCGCATGGTTGACAAAGCCCTGGAAAAACTCATGGGTGAGCTGGGTGTCAAAAGCGCCCACCATGCCCGACCTGAACGGGATGTGCTGGTGCAGGCCCGGACGGCCCGAGAAATCGACCACCACCCGCGACAGCGCCTCGTCCAGTGGCACATAGCTGTGGCCATAGCGGGTGATGCCGCGCTTGTCGCCCACCGCCTGCGCCACCGCCAGGCCCAGCGTGATGCCCACGTCCTCCACCGTGTGGTGGCCGTCGATGTGCAGATCGCCCTGGCACTGGATGTCCAGGTCGATCAGGCCATGGCGGGCCACCTG
>JANLZT010000071.1:0-9675 GCA_031366465.1 Betaproteobacteria bacterium
CACGGCCGTGGCGGCCGATGGTCAGCGGCGCGAGCTGGTCTACGAGAGCGATGTGCTGGCCAGGGTGAATTGGGACGCCGTGCAGGTGGCGGCCTTGGCGGCCGCCTGGGCACCCAATGCCGACAACCCCTTGGCCGAGCAGTTCGATGTGGACCTGAGCATCCTGCGCCGCGCTGGCTTGGCCAAGCCGCCGCTGCCCAACAGCCTGGTGGTCACGCTGGATCGCTCACGCCTGGTGCGGGCCTTGTTGGATCTGGCGCCCAATGCCTGGTGGGTCTGGTCCTGGGTGGATGCGGTGGTGGCACGTTTTCGGGCGCGGGGCTGGGCCGAGCCGGTGTTGGCGGCGTCCGGCGCGTCGCTGGTGGAACGCCTGCGGCTGGACCTGGAGGCCGAGCGCAACCGCCTGGCCGAAGCCGTTTTTGCTGACGAGGTGGCGGCCGGCCGCATCGAGTTTGCGCTGCGGGCCGACGCTGCCGACTACGAGCTGCCGGACCACGCGACCGTGGTGGCGGCCAGGCCACGCCAGCACCTGATGCGCGACGATGGCCAGCCCGTGAAAAAAAGCCTGCTGGTGCCGGCGCTTCGGGCTGCTGACATGAACGAGTTCGAGGCCCGATTTGCCGGCTATCTGGACGCCAAGCAGGCGCTGCAGTGGTGGCACCGCAATGTGGCGCGCACCCAATACGGCTTGCAAGGCTGGCGCCGCCACAAGGTCTACCCCGACTTTGTGTTTGGCCTGCTCAGCCAGGGCGGCGTGAACAAGACCGTGCTGCTGGAGACCAAGGGTGCCCACCTGGCCGGGTCGGACGACAGCGGCTACAAGCAGGCCTTGCTGGCGCGGCTGTCGCTGGCCTTCAAGGATCAGCGCTTCCAGTCGGTGGGCACGCTGGCGTTGCGCAACGGTGAGTCTGAGGCGGTGGTGTGCGAGCTGTTGGTGGATGCCGGCTGGCAAGGGCTGTTTGAGCAGCGATTGGCGGCGCCGCCAGCGCCGGCAGACCGCACCGCGCAGCGCTGATCGCGCCCTGCGCTGGTGCCGGCCTGGTCATCAGCCCGACCGCAGCGGGTTGCAGCTCAAGGCGGCACCGGGCGCTGCGGCCTGGGCCGGACGTCGCGGGGCGCCACCACAAAGCCGTCGCGGTTGGGCATGCGAACGGCCGGCAGGCGGTGACGGCTGCCCATAGCGCGTGCAGGCCTGCACCGGCAGGCGCTGGCCGGGCGCATCGGCCTGGGCCGGCCCGCCCGCCGCGCCAGCGCCAGGCGGCCGGCCCTGCTTCACAGCCCGTGGCGGTAGACGGCAGCCTCGAAGTTGACAAAGCCCGGGTAGGACACCGCATCCTGGAAGGGCAGGATCTGCGAGCCCCAGAAACCGCCGACGCCGTTTTTGCGGTCGATCCAGTAAAACAGATTGCCCAGGCCGGCCCACATCAGCGACCCGGCCGGCCGGCCGGTGTCGGTCTGCGCCTCGTTGCGCTGGAAGGTCCAGGCCCAGGTCTTGACGATGCCGGGGTCAAACTCGCCGTCGTTGGACAGCGACGGGATCGAGGTCTTCCAGCCGCCGCTCTGCAGGCCGGCCGGCAGGCCGTTCTGGCACATGGCCTGCACCGTCTCGGCCTTGAGCACCCGGCCCTGCGGGCCGGCACCGTCGTTGAGCAACATGCGGATGAACTTCATGTAGTCGCCCACGCTGCCGTACAGACCATGGCCACCCATGTCCATCTCGGGGGGTTGCGGCAGGATCAGATCGGGCAGCGGCGTGAGCTTGCCGTCCTGGGCGCGGTCGTGCAGGGTGGCGCGGCGCGCGCGCATCGCGTCGGTCAGCGTGAAGGCGGTATCAGCCATGCCGAGCGGCGCAAAGATGCGCTCGGCAAACACCTCGCCCAGGCGCTTGCCGCGTTGCTGCTCGACGATGCGGCCCAGCCAGTCGATGTTGACGCCGTAGGTCCAGCGCTCACCGGGCTCGTGCAGCAGCACCGTGCGGATCGACGCGAAGCTGCTGGAGACCACCGTCGGGATGCCCAGCGCGGTGCGGTACTTCAGGTCGTCATGGCTGAAGAACTCATACGACAGGCCCGAGACGTGCAGCATCAGGTCGGCCACCGTGATGTCGCGCTTGGGGGCCCGGGTGCGGGGCTGGCCGGCGGCGTCAAAACCGTCCAGCACCCGCAACTCGGCGAGCTCGGGCACATAGGTCTTGGCGGCGTCGTCCAGACGGATGCGCCCTTCCTCGACCAGCTGCATCACGGCGGTGCCGGTGATGGCCTTGGTGGTGGAGAAGATGGCCATCACCGAGTCGATCGACATCGGCTGGGCCTGGCCCAGCTCGCGCACGCCGGCGCAGCCTTCGTAGATATTTTGGTCTCGGTTGGTGACCATCGCCACCACGCCGGGGGCACCCCCGGCACGGCCTGTGGCTTCGGCAAGCACGGTATCAACAGCAGTCTTCAGGGTCGGGTTCATGACTATCCTTGGTGATTCGAGGCAAAGGATGGCGCCGGCCAGGCAGCGCCTGCAAGCATCAGCCGCGCACGATCTCGGCCTTCATGCCGTAGGCGATGGCCATCAGTTCGGCGTTGGCCTGCGGGTCGACGTTGTTCATCTCCATGGCCTTGCGGATGTCGTCGAGCACCGCCAGGAACTCTTCTTCCGAGCACCACATGCCCTTGTGCGCGGTGCGCATGTCCATGCCCTTGTAGGTCTCGGGCCCGCCGGTGCCCGAGCCGATCAGGTCGACCACCAGCTGGATCAATTGCGCGTCGTTCTTCTCGGCTTTGGAATAGCGCCACTTGATCACCGGGTTCTGGTGGTGCAGCTTCAGGATGTCATTGACAAAGCGGCGGATGCCGGTCTCGCTGCCGAGGCGTTCGTAGAGTGAGGCTTGGGTCATTCGGGTCTCCTGGAAATGGTCTTGGGTCTGCGGGGCACAGGCCCGCGATCGGTTGACACCCGAGGCCCAGCCCGCCGGGCCGGCCTGCGGGCGCCCGCAGATCACGGGTCAACCACAGCCAGTTCGGCCGCAGCCATCGATTCAACCAGCGTGTGCAGACGTGAACGCAGGTCAACGAAGTCGGATTCCGGCAGCCGGGTCTGGCAGGCGATGGATTGCTGCACCACCGCCACCGCTTGCTGCAGCGCGCTACCGGCGGCAGTCAGCGTGATGCGCACGATGCGCTCATCCAGGCTGTCGCGCCGACGGTCGATCAAGCCTGCCGCTTCAAGCCGCTTGAGCAAGGGTGTCAAGGTGCTGGAGTCGAGCAGCAACCTGTCCGCCAGGCCTTTGACGGTCTGCCCGCCATGCTGCCAAAGCACCAGCATGGCCAGGTACTGCGGGTAGGTCAGCCCCAGCCGGGCCAGTGGCCTGCGGTAGGCCCGGGTGACGGCATTGGTGGCGGCATAGAGCGCAAAACAAAGCTGCTTGTCGAGCTGCAGCAGCGGGTAGGCAGGCACGACCGGGTCAGCGAGGCGGGGCATGAATTGATTCTCGTGAAAATTATTTGCACGAGAATCATCGCTAACCCGCAGGCTGTTGCCAGCCGCCTGCCAGCCGCCTGCAGCCGCCTGCCAGCCGCCTGGCAACACCGGGCCCTACGCGCCAGCAAAGGCCTCCATGCCAGCGCGCGACCGCCCGCCTCAGGCGGGCGGCGCTGGCTCAAAGACCGCGCTGCGCGTAGCTGATCGCGTAGGCGCCGGGCCGGGCCAGCAGCACCGGGTCAGCCGACGGCTCGATGCCGGCAGGCAGGGTCAGCGGATTGAACAACAGCACCGTCTGTGCCTTGACCGCGTCCTTGGCGACGCCGGTCAGGCTGATCGTGCCCAGCTCCACCAGCTTGCGGTCGGCGGGCCATACCTGGGTGGCGTCGTTGGTGGGATCGCCGTCCTGGGCCAGTTGGGCCACCAGGCGGAACTTCACCGCCCCCTTGGCAATGCGTTGGGGCAACTCATCCATCAGGTAGTTGGGGCTGGCGGCCTTGGCCTGGGCCTCGCCGAGCGGTTTTTCGCCCGCCACCGGCAGGATTTGGTAGCGCGCAAACTGGCTCACCCCTTTGGCATTGGTGAACTTGAAGGCATTCACCCCATAGAAGGCCAGCGTGCCAAAGCTCTCGGGCGCCGGGCGGGCGGTGCCCACCCATTTGGCGGCGGCCGGGTGGCTGCCCAGGAACTGCTCGATGGGTGTGGGCTTGGCGGCGTTGGGCCCGCTGGTGGCCACCGCTTGCAGCAGGCCGAGAAAGTCCTCCGGCGTGGCCACCGGAAAGCCGTTCGACGAGATGCTGACGATGTCGGTAGAGCCGCCCGCTGCCAGCTGGAAGCGGATGGCAATGCCATGCGGGCTGGCGTTGGGGTCAGCGTCCGGCAGCGTCGGCACGCCGGTGCCGTTGGAGAAGCGCACCAGCACCGGCACGGTCTTGGCAAAGTGCGGCGCCTTGCTCAAGGCCGTGGCGCCCTTGGCCGGGGTGAACGAGCCGGTCACCAGCACGCCTTTGGCATGGTTGGCCCGAAAACCGGTGTGCGGCCCGCCCGACAACTTGTTGAGGGTCTCCACCAGCGCCACCGGCAGCGGCTTTTGGGCGGCCGCCGGGGCGTCGGCAGCGTGGGCGGCCAGGGCTCCGGTGGACAGTGCCACCAGCCATGCGGCAGAACGGGCGAGTTTGAAGTGATTCACGGTGTCTCCAGTCGATAGTGAAAGTGAGCCGGGCACAGCCCGGCAAGGGGATAGGGCTGCGTTGCCACGCCCATTGGGGGGAAATCCTCGGCCTCAGAAATGCGTGTGCTGTCCACCAGCCCCATGCCAGCTTGGCGGCGCCGTGCGCCGTAGCCACGCGCCGCCCAGGGCTTGTGCGTCCTCCCTGAGGTGATGGCGATTGATTGGCGTGAGGCCGCTGTTCAACAAGTGCATGTCAAGTCCTGGCGGGTGGACGGGCCCGGTGCGGCGAGAGGCCTTGCCCTCAGTCCTGGCCCGCTGTGCCGAGCAAGAAGGTGCGCAGGGTCTGTAGCTGCTCGGTCAAGCCGATGATCTGTTCAGGGCTGCTGCGGGTGGCGCAACGCACCGACTCGTGCACCCGGTGCGCGCGTTCGCGCAGTGCAAGACCGGCGGCGGTGAGGCTGACCAGCACCGAGCGGTCATCGCCGACAGTGCGCTGGCGGGTGACCAGATCCAGCCCGACCAGCTTGCGCACCAGTGGCGCGAGGGTGCCCGAATCAAGCGCCACGAGCTTGCCGAGTTGGCCCATGCCCAGCGCACCGTGCTGCCACAGCGCCATCATCACGACGTATTGCGGGTAGGTCAGGCCCAGGCCTGCCAGCAACGGCCGGTAGACCTTGGTCATCGCCAATGAGGTGGCATAGAGCGCAAAACAGAGCTGATTGCTCAGGAACAGTTGTTGCGCTTGGGCCGGGTCGGCGTCGGAGGCGTCCTTGGGCAATGGCATGTGCACAGGCTTGAAATCAGCGGGTCAGAAATCTAGATGACAAAATATTAACTGATAAATTTATATCGCATGCAATATATTTATCCTGCGATGAGGGCAAGCACCCTGGCCGACGCGGACTGGGGGCGATCCGGCGCAGCTTGTCAAGCTTGCTCGGCAATGTCCTGGGCTTGCGGCCGGACCGGGCGTTCAGCCCACGTCAAATTGCCGCCAGTTCTTGCCCTTGAAGCCGGCGTAGTAGGCCTTGATGGCCACCATGTCGGCCTCGATGTCGCCGCTGGGCCACAGCACCGGGCCCAGGCCGCTGAGCTTGCGCGGGTAGTCCATGTAGGCCATCACGATGGGCACGCCGGCCTGGTGGGCGATCCAGTAGAAGCCGGTCTTCCAGTGCCGGGTCTTGCTGCGCGTGCCCTCGGGCGGCACCACCAGGGCGATGCTGCCGTCGGCATCGCGCAGGGCCTGGGCCGAGGCGGCCACCAGGTTGCTGGATTTTGAGCGGTCCACTGCGATGCCACCCAGCCAGCGCATCAGCGGCCCGAAAGGCCACCGGAACAGGCTGCGTTTGCCCATCCAGTGGATGTCGATGCGCAGCGCAAAGGCCACCATCAGGGTGTAGGGCAGGTCCCAGTTGCTGGTGTGCGGCGCGGCGATCAGCACGCACTTGGGCTGGTCAGCGGGCAACTGGCCCTGCAGGGTCCAGCCCGTGCCGCGCAGGAATGCCACCGACAAGGCCCGCAACACGCTGTTGACGCCCGGCGTGGTGAAGATGGTGGGGTGCATGGCGAGGCAGGCCTGGCGGCGCGCCGGGGTAGTTGTCGCCAACCATGGGCGTGGCGCCGAATTGTGTGGCCACGCTGGCCTACATCAGACCGCTAGGCGCCGTCAGGCGCCACAGGTCGGCCGGCACCGTGGCGGCGGGGTGCGGAGCGCCTGGCCCGCTGTCCAGCCCGGCGCCCTGCTGGCCCAGCAGCAGCAGGGCCTGGTGTTGCAGGTGCACCGCGTCGTCGTGGTCGCCACAGCGGTCCAGCACATCGCTGGCGCGCAGCAGCACCCGCACCTCCCAGTGCGGGTCGGTGGTCTGCGGGGCCAGGCGGGCCGCCTCGAAGGCCAGGTCGCGGCAGTGCTCGCGGGCCCGCCGCAGCACCGCCGCCGATGCGCCATGCGCCTTGCCCTGCTCGGTGGCGCTGGTGGCCACCTCGGCCAGCGCGCATTGCAGGTCGGCACGGTCGTCGATGGCGCCCATCACCTTGGCCCAGCGCAAGGCCTGCAGCAAATGGCTCTGGGCCGGGCTGTAGGCCTGCAGTCGGGACAGCGCCACCGCCATGCCCTTGTGGGCGTGGCAGAGCAGGGCCGGCTGGGTGGCGCCGGACGCCGCCTGGGCCAGATCCAGCAGCCGCGCCGCCTGGCGCAGGCCGTCACGGCTTTCACCCACGCCCGGGCCCAGGGCCAGGCCATCAGCCCGTGCAGCGCCAGCGGCGGCGCGGGGCAGTGCGGTAGCGGTGGGTGTTTTGGCCATGCGGTGGTCCGGTTTCGGGGGCGGTGCGGGTATGCGGTGGGTGTGCGGCGGGTGTGCGGCGGATGGGCGGGTGCACCCGGCTTTGGCGCGATGCTAGGGGCCAGCACGCGTTTGCCGCCCCCCTTGGCCACGGGTCCAGGCCCACCATCCCCCGTGGCTGCGGGTGGGGCTGGCCCCGGCTTCGTGATCCCTGTCACGCCGGGCTGTACCAGAGTCGGTGGTGCGGGCGCGACACGGCGTGCCGGCACCCGCGTTTTCTGCAATGTCGCCAGGCGCCAAGCTGCTGCAGCATCGGGGCGCCGCCGTTGCGCCCACCTTGCAGGCGCCTGCCGTCGCTCGGAGAAACCCATGCCCCACCCCGTTTGCCTGATCCGCCTGGCCCTGGCCGGCGCCGCCGCGCTGCTGCTGGCCGCCCCGGGGGTGGCCCAGACGGTGTTGACGCTGTCGTCCTGGGTGCCGCCCACCCACACCTTGACCGAGACCCAGAAGGCGTGGTGCGCGATGCTGGAGAGCAAGGCCGCCGGCAAGGTCAAGTGCCAGGTGCTGCCGCGCGCGGTGAGTGCGGCGCCGGGCACTTTTGATGCGGTGCGCAACGGCCTGGCCGATCTGTCGTTCACGGTGCATGGCTACACGCCGGGCCGCTTTGTCACCACCCAGATGGTGGAGTTCCCCTTCATGGGCAACTCGGCCGAGGCCACCTCGGTGGCCTTCCAGCGCATCTATGCCAAGACCCCGGCCATGGCTGACGAGCACAAGGGCGTCAAGGTGCTGGCCGTCTTCACCCATGGCCCGGGCATCGCGCTCAACACCAAGAAGCCGGTCACCAAGGTGGATGACCTGGCCGGCATGAAGTGGCGCATCGGCGGCGGCATGGTCAACGAGATCAGCAAGGCCCTGGGCATGAACGTCACCCTCAAGCCGGCGCCCGAGAGCTATGAGCTGCTGTCCACCGGGGTGATGGACGGCACCTTGTTCCCGGCCGAATCGGTGGAAAGCTTCAAGATCGACAAGGTCATCAAGCACGCCACCACCTTTCCGGGCGGGCTGTACAACACCAGCTTCGTCTTCATGATGAACCCCGCCAAATACGACAGCCTGCCGCCCGAGGTCAAGAAGATCATCGACGAGATGTCGGGCGAGCCGACCGCCCGCATGATGGGCCGCGGCTGGGACAAGGTGGACCGGCGCGGCCTGGCCTTCATGCAGGCGTCGGGCGTGGCCTTCACCCAGGCCGATCCGGCGTTTGTGGCCGCCATCAAGGCCAGGACCGGCGGCCTGGAAGAGATCTGGGCCAAGGCCGCCGAGGCCAAGGGCATGAAAGACCCGAAGAAGGCCCTGGCCGACTACCGCGCCGAGATCGCCAAGCTCGAAAAATGAAGCGCCTGCTTGATGGGCTGTGCGGCCTGCTGGCCGGCGTGGCGCTGTTTGCCATCATGGCGCTGACGCTGGTGGATGTGCTGGGGCGCAAGCTGCTCAGCCAGTCAGTGCCGGGCTCGCTGGAGCTGACCGAGATTTTGATGGTGGTGGTGATCTTCGCCGCCATGCCATTGGTCTCGTTGCATGGCGAGCATGTGGTCTTTGATTCGCTCGACGCGCTGTTGCCCGGCCGCTTGCGCCGGCTGCAGCAGGCCGTGGTCGATCTGCTGGTGTTCGCCGCGCTGCTGGGCCTGGCCTGGCTGATGTGGGACAAGGCCACTGCGATGGCCAGTTATGGCGACACCACCGCCCAGCTCAAGCTGCCGCTGGGGCCGTTTGTGCGCTTGATGAGCCTGCTGTGCGGCGTGACAGCGCTGATCCACCTGCTGCTGCTGATCCAGCCGGTGGCCCATCACCATCCTGGCGTGGACGAGCCTGCGCATCTGCCGGGCGGTGCCGCGTGACCGAAGCTCTGCTGGCCTTTGGCGCCGTCTTCCTGCTGGCCCTGTTGCGCGTGCCGCTGGCCTTTGCGATGGGCGCGGTGGGTTTTGTCGGCCTGGGCCTGGTGCGGGGCTGGGGCCCCACCGCGGCATCGGCGGCCCAGGTGGTCTACGACACCGGTTTTGCCTACACCCTGTCGGTGGTGCCGCTGTTCATCCTGATGGGCAACTTTGTGGCCAAGGCGGGGCTGGCGCATGAGCTGTTCCGCGCCGCCTATGCCTTCATCGGCCATCTGCGCGGTGGCCTGGCCCACGCCACCGTCCTGGCCTGTGCCGGCTTTGGCGCAATCTGCGGATCGTCGATCGCCACCGCAGCCACCATGGCCAAGGTGGCCTACCCGTCGATGAAGAAGCTGGGCTACTCCGACTACCTGTCCACCGGCGTGATCGCCGCCGGCGGCACCCTGGGCATCATGATCCCGCCGTCCACCATCATGGTGATCTACGGCATCGTCACCGAGACCCACATCGGCAAGCTGTTTGCCGCCGGCATCCTGCCCGGCCTGCTGTGCGCGGCGCTGATGATGGTGGGTGTGGCCTGGATCACCTGGCGTGACCCTGCCGCAGGCCCAGCCGGTGTACGCAGCACTTGGCCCGAGCGCTGGCGCGCGCTGCGCGACATCTGGGGCGTGGTGGTGCTGGTGATCGTGGTGTTGGGCGGCATCTATGGCGGCGTGTTCACCGCCACCGAGGGCGCCGGTATCGGCGCCTCGGGCGCCTTCTTCTTCGCCCTGGCACGCGGCGCGCTGTCGCCCAAGGTGCTGCTGCAGGTGCTGGTGGAGAGTGCCCGCACCACCGCGATGCTGTTCACCATCCTGAT
>JANLZT010000323.1:0-3784 GCA_031366465.1 Betaproteobacteria bacterium
ATCGGCCATCGAGCGCGATCCGGCGGTGGTGGGGTGGCCGGCCACGTCGAACAAATCCTTGATCGACACCGCCAGGCCGGCCAGCGGCGGCAGCGGGGCGCCGGCCAAGGCCGCAGCGTCCACCGCCTGCGCGGCCGCCAGAGCCTGCGCATCGAAGCGCCGCAGGTAGACATGCGCGCAGGCGGGGCTGTCGGCCGCCGCCATGGCCAGGCGCAGCAGGCTGACGGCGCTGGCCCGGCCGCTGTGGACGGCCTCGGCAGCGCCGCACAGGTCCAGCGTCGGGGCTGCCGCAGGCTCGGAGCCGGGCGCGCCGAATGCTATAATCTCTGGGTTTATCTGGATGTCCATGGCGCCGAGTGTGTTCAGCAATGTGAACGCTTGAGCCTGAGATGCTTGAGCCTGGGGCGCTTGGGCCTGAGGCGACGGATAAAACAAGACCGTCAACCAAACCGCGAACCGGCTGCCGAAAGGTGTCGGGGCAAGTCTTGCGGTGCCGCAGCGCAAAAACGCTGGCCTGGCCCTGCAAACTACCCCGATTCGCGCCGGATTCTAGAACCAACCTTCGGAAGTAAAACCATGTCAGTGACCATGCGTGAAATGCTGGAAGCCGGCGTCCATTTTGGACACCAAACCCGCTTCTGGAACCCCAAGATGGCGCCCTTCATCTACGGCCATCGCAACAAGATCCACATCATCAACCTCGAGAAGACGCTGCCCAAGTTCGAGGAGGCGATGAAGTTCGTGCGCACCCTCAGCGGCAAGCGCGGCACCATCCTGATGGTGGGCACCAAGCGCCAGGCCCGCGAGGTGATCGCATTGGAGGCGCGCCGCGCTGGCATGCCTTTTGTCGACCAGCGCTGGCTGGGCGGCATGCTGACCAACTTCAAGACCGTCAAGGGCTCGCTGAAGAAGCTGAAAGACATGCAGGCCACCAAAGAAGGCGGCATGGAGCAGCTGAGCAAAAAAGAAGGCCTGATGTTCGAGCGCGAGCTGACCAAGCTTGAGAAAGACATCGGCGGCATCCAGGACATGAGCGCGCTGCCCGATGCGCTGTTCGTGATCGACGTCGGTTACCACAAGATCGCGGTGGCCGAGGCCATCAAGCTGGGCATCCCGATCATCGGCGTGGTCGATACCAACCACTCGCCAATCGGTATCGATTACGTGATCCCCGGCAACGACGACTCGGCCAAGGCCGTGGCGCTGTATGCCAAGGCGGTGGCCGATTCGGTGCTGGATGGCAAGGCCAACGCCGTCAATGACGTGGTGGCAGCGGTGCAGGGCGGCGACGAGTTCGTCGAGATCAACGAAGAGGCCTGATCCCTCACTCGCCCGGCCGCTTGACCGAGGCCCACGGGCGGGACTGCAAGAGGGGCTGTCAGGCCCCTTTTTCACGGGGTTCCGGGATTTTGGGGCGCCCCTGGCGGGTGCTTGGTTTCACAAGGCCGCCCAGCGCGGCCGCAGCAACGGAGTTTGAAGATGGCAGCGATCACTGCAAGCATGGTGGGCGAACTGCGCGCCAAGACCGACGCACCGATGATGGAGTGCAAGAAGGCCCTCACCGAGGCCGAAGGCGACATGGGCCGGGCCGAGGAAATCTTGCGGGTCAAGCTGGGCAACAAGGCCGGCAAGGCCGCCTCGCGCATCACCGCCGAGGGCGTGGTGGCGATCAGCGCCGCCGGCAGCACCGGCGCGATGATCGAGATCAACTGCGAGACCGATTTTGTCTCCAAGAACGACGCCTTCCTGGCCTTCACCCAGCACTGTGTGGCGCTGGTGGCCAGCAGCAACCCGGCCGACGTGGCGGCGCTGTCGGCGCTGGCGCTGACCCAGGACGGCTTCGGCCCGACGGTCGAGGATGTGCGCAAGGGCCTGATCGGCAAGATTGGCGAGAACGTCGCGATCCGCCGCTTCAAGCGCTTTGCCGGCGCGGCCAAGCTGGCCACCTACCTGCACGGCACGCGCATCGGCGTGGTGGTCGAGTTCAGCGGCGAAGGTGCTGCGGCCGAGGTGGCCGCCAAGGACGTGGCGATGCATGTGGCCGCGATGAAGCCGGTGTCGGTGTCGTCAGCCGAGGTGCCGGCCGAACTGGTCGAGAAAGAGCGCCGCATCGCCGCCGAGAAGGCCGCCGAGGACGCCACTGCGGCCGTCGCCGCAGGCAAGCCAGTGCAATCGGCCGAGATCGTCGCCAAACGGGTCGAGGGCTCGGTGCAGAAGTACCTGAAAGAGGTCTCGCTGTTCAACCAGAGCTTCGTCAAGAACGACAAGCAGACGGTCGAGCAGATGCTCAAGGCCGCCAACACCCAGGTGTCGGCCTTCACGATGTACATCGTCGGCGAAGGCATCGAGAAGAAGGTCGACGACTTCGCGGCCGAAGTGGCGGCCCAGGTGGCGGCGGCCAAGGGCGGCTGATCGGCCTGGGGTGCCTGGCTTCGCCCAGGCACTGAGCCCGGCCGGCCGCCTTTAAACTGACCCACTTCCCACCAGGAGCCCCCTGCATGGCCGCTTACAAGCGCATTCTTCTCAAGCTGTCAGGTGAAGCCCTGATGGGCGACGACGCCTACGGCATCAACCGCAGCACCATTGTTCGGATGGTGCGCGAGGTGCAGGAGGTGACATCGCTGGGCTGCGAGGTGGCGGTGGTGATCGGCGGCGGCAATATCTTTCGCGGCGTGGCCGGCGGCGCGGTGGGCATGGACCGCGCCACCGCCGACTACATGGGCATGCTGGCCACGGTGATGAACGCGCTGGCGCTGGCCGACACCATGCGCCTGGAGGGCCTGACCGCCCGGGTGATGTCGGCCATCGCGATTGAGCAGGTGGTCGAGAGCTATGTGCGGCCCAAGGCGCTGCAATACCTCGAAGAGGGCAAGGTGGTGATCTTCGCTGCCGGCACCGGCAACCCCTTCTTCACCACCGACACCGCTGCGGCATTGCGGGGCGCCGAGATCGGTGCCGAGATCGTGCTCAAGGCCACCAAGGTGGACGGTGTCTACACCGCCGACCCGCAAAAAGACCCGTCGGCCACGCGCTACACGCGGGTCAGCTTCGACGAGGCCATCTCCAAGAACCTGCAGGTGCTGGACGCCACCGCGTTTGCGCTATGCCGTGACCAGAAGCTGCCGATCAAGGTGTTTTCGATCTTCAAACCCGGTGCGCTCAAGCGCGTGGTGATGGGCGAGGACGAGGGCACCCTGGTCCACGTCTGATCCCTGCCCCATCCTGATCTGTCGAGAAGCACCATGACCATTGCCGACATCAAGAAGACCGCTGAGACCAAGATGGCCAAGTCCATCGAGGCTTTCAAAGGCGATATCCAGAAGATCCGCACCGGCCGCGCCCACCCGGGCATCCTGGACCAGGTACAGGTGGACTATTACGGCTCGATGTTGCCGATCAGCCAGGTGGCCAATGTGTCGCTGCTGGACGCCCGCACGATCAGTGTGCAACCCTGGGAAAAAGGCCTGGCCGCCAAGATCGAGAAAGCCATCCGCGAGAGTGACCTGGGCTTGAACCCGGCCTCGCAGGGCGACCTGATCCGGGTGCCGATGCCCGCGCTGACCGAAGAGCGCCGCCGCGACCTGACCAAGGTGGTGCGCCATGCCGGTGAGGATTGCAAGGTGGCGGTGCGCAACCTGCGCCGCGATGCCAACGAGCACCTGAAGAAGCTGCTCAAGGACAAGGCGGTGGCCGAGGACGAAGAGCGCCGCGCCCAGGACGAGGTGCAGAAGCTCACCGACCGCACCATCAACGAGGTGGACCGCCTGGTGCAGGGCAAGGAAGC
>JANLZT010000194.1:0-3009 GCA_031366465.1 Betaproteobacteria bacterium
TGCAACTTGCGAGCCGCAGGTTGCAATTTCCCATCTTCAATCGGCCTAAAAAAGTTCGCCGTGGTGGAGGAGGGTGGATTCGAACCACCGTAGGCGTAAGCCAACAGATTTACAGTCTGCCCCCTTTAGCCACTCGGGCACCCCTCCGCAGCGAACTCGGGACTATAGCAGATTCCGATAGCGCGGCAAAACGGCGTCGCCCGGCTCGGCTGGGTGCAGCAGGTGCAGGGGTCAAGCTGACCAGTCAATGGGCGGCGTGCCCTGGGCCCGCAGGTGGTCGCCCACCGCTACGAAGTGGCCACAGCCCAGGAAAGGGATCGGTGGCCGGCGGGCCGACAGCGGGGACGGGTGGTTGGCCCGCAATACCCGGTGCCGCCCGTGGCCAGCCGCCTCGATCAGCGGCGCCTTGGCCTGGGCATGGGCGCCCCACAGCAGGTAGACCTTGCTGCTGGGGTCGGTGGCGGTGGCCTGGATCAGCGCGTCGGTCAGTGACTCCCAGCCCTGGCCGGCATGCGAAGCGGGCAGGCCGTGCTCCACCGTCAGGCAGGTATTGAGCAGCAGCACACCTTGCCGCGCCCAGCCACCGAGGTGGCCACCAAAATGGCCGCTGGGTGGCCCCGACACACCCAGGCTGCGCGAGATTTCGCCCATCAGGTTGCGCAGGCTGGGTGGCGGTTTGACGCCCGCCGGCACTGAGAAGGCCAGGCCCTCAGCCTGGCCGGCGCCGTGGTAAGGGTCCTGGCCCAGGATCACCACCCGTACCTGGCGGCGCGGCGTGAGCTCAAGTGCGCGCAGCACCTGGGCCGGGTAAATCACCGCTCCCGCCTTTTGGCGCCTGGCCACAAATTGGATCAGCCCCTGGCCCGGCGCGGTGGCCGCCCAGGCCCGCAGCAGCGGGGCCCAATCGGCCGGCGCGCGCGCCAGCACCTGGGCCAGCGGCTCGGTGAGCTGGTTGACAGCCAGCCCGGCCAGATCCAGCTGGGCCGCCGCGCTCAAGCCAACAGCGCCGCCAGTGCGACGCCAGGATCGTCGGCCCGCATCAAGGCCTCGCCCACCAGAAAGGCATTGACCCCGGCGGCACGCATGCGTTGCACGTCGGCCTGCCGCAGGATGCCCGACTCGGTGACCAGCAGCCGGTCGGACGGCACCCGCGCCAGCAGGCCCAGCGTGGTGTCGAGCGTGACCTCAAAAGTGCGCAGATTGCGGTTGTTGATGCCCAGCAGTGGCGTCTTGAGGCGCAGCGCACGGTCCAGCTCATTGCCGTCGTGCACCTCGACCAGCACGTCCAGCCCCAGCTCGACGGCGCCGGCCTCCAACTCGGCCATCTGGGCATCGGCCAGGCAGGCGGCGATCAGCAGGATGCAGTCAGCGCCCAGTGCCCGGGCTTCCAGCAGCTGGTAGGCGTCGACCATGAAATCCTTGCGCAGCACGGGCAAGGCGCAGGCCGCGCGCGCGGCGCGCAAGTGGTCGGCATGGCCCTGGAAGAACTGCCCATCGGTCAGCACGCTCAGGCAGGCGGCACCGTGGCGCTGGTAGCTGGCGGCGATCTCAGCCGGCACAAAGTGTTCGCGGATCACGCCCTTGCTGGGGCTGGCCTTCTTGATCTCGGCGATCACCGCTGGCTTGCCGGCGTCGAGCTTGGCGCGCAGCGCCGCGGCAAAACCACGCGGTGCGGATTGCGCCGCGATCAACTCGCGCAGCGCCGCTTCACTGCGCAGGGCGCGCGCGGCGGGCACTTCCTGGTGCTTGACGGCAACGATGCGGTCCAGGATGTCAGACATGGGCACGCTCATTCTCGGGCGGTGGGTACAAGGCCAGGGTTCAAGCGGTGGTTGCCAGCTCGCGGGCGCGGGCGATGAACTGACGCATCTTGCCCAGTGCACGGCCGCTGGCCAGGGCCTCGCGCGCGGCCGCCACGCCGTCGGCCATGCTGCCCACGACATTGGCTGCATACAGTGCCACGCCCGCGTTGAGCATCACGATGTCGCGCGGCGGGCCGGGCTGGTTGTCGAGCACGGCCTGCATCAACACCCTCGATTGCTCGGGTGTCTCCACCCGCAGGGCGCGGCTGCTGGCCATGGTCAGGCCGAAGTCCTCGGGGTGGATCTCGAACTCACGGATGCCGCCATCCTTGTACTCGCCCACCAGCGTGGCCGCGCCGAGTGAGACCTCGTCCATGCCGTCACGGCCGTACACCACCAGCGCGTGCTCGGCGCCCAGGCGTTGCAGCGCACGCACCTGGATGCCCACCAGATCAGGGTGGAAGACGCCCATCAGGATGTTGGGCGCATCGGCCGGGTTGGTCAGCGGGCCCAGGATGTTGAAGATGGTGCGCACGCCCAGCTCTTTGCGCACCGGCGCCACGTTTTTCATCGCCGGATGATGGTTGGGGGCAAACATGAAACCGATGCCGGTGTCGGCAATGCAGCGGGCAATCGCTGCCGGGGCCAGCGTCATCGGCACGCCCAGGGCCTCCAGCACATCGGCGCTGCCCGACTTGCTCGACACACTGCGGTTGCCATGCTTGCTGACCCGCGCGCCGCAGGCTGCCGCCACAAACATCGCGCAGGTGGAGATGTTGAAGGTGTGCGAGCCGTCGCCCCCGGTGCCGACGATGTCGACCAGGTGGCGGCGGTCGGCCACATCGACCTTGGCGGCGATGCTCACCGGCCTGCGCGTCAAGAAAGAGACCATCGGCGAGATCACCGCCGCCGCGCAGGTGATGCGCGAGTTCTCGACCAAGGTGGTGGTGGCCAACCGCAAGCACCTGGTCGATATCGTCGGCACCGGCGGCGATGGCTCGCACACGTTCAACATCTCGACCTGCAGCATGTTCGTGGCTGCGGCCGCCGGCGCGCGCGTCAGCAAGCACGGCAACCGCGGCGTCAGCAGCAAGTCGGGCAGCGCCGACGTGCTGGAGGCGCTCGGCGTGCCGATGACGCTGAGCCCAGCGGCGATCTCGCGCTGCATTGCCGACACCGGCATCGGCTTCATGTTCGCGCCGAACCA
>JANLZT010000205.1:0-2660 GCA_031366465.1 Betaproteobacteria bacterium
GGCCCAGGGTGACTTCCCCAACAAGCCGATCCGCATCGTCGTGCCCTACTCGGCCGGCACCGGCAGCGATGCGCTGGCCCGCACGGTGGCCCAGGGCATCACCGAGAAAACCGGCAAGCAGGTGTTCATCGAAAACCGCGACGGCGGCGGCAGCCTGATCGGCACCCTGGCGGTGGTCAAGGCCGCAGCCGACGGCTACACCCTGCTGATCGCGGCCAACCCGATGGTGATCGTGCCCAGCCAGAGCGCCAACCCGCCCTATGACCCCGACAAAGACTTTGTGCCGGTGGCCAAGGTGGCCGTCATCCCCCTGGTGCTGGCGGTGACACCCGGCCTGCACTTGAAGACCACCAAGGATCTGATCGCCTACGCCAAGGCCAACCCCGGCAAGCTGAGCTATGGCTCGTCCGGCCCCGGCACCATCAGCCAGCAGCAGATGGAGCTGTTCAAGCTGGCGGTGGGCATCGACATCGCCGAGATCCCCTACAAAAGCACGTCGCAGGCCATGACCGACCTGATCGGCGGCACCTTGTCGGTCTTCCCGGTGGTGGTGCCGCTGGTGGCGCAGCACCTGCAGTCGGGCCGCGCCAAGGGCCTGGCGGTGTTTGATGCCTCCCGCTCGGCACTACTGCCTGACCTGCCGGCCATCACCGAGGACGTGACCGTGCCGGGCTACGCCCCCAGCCCGGTGTGGTACGGCTTCGTGGCGCCGGCCAAGACCCCGCGCGAGCTGGTGGCCCTGCTCAGTGGCCTGATCCAGGCCGCGATGGACACGCCCGAGGCAAAAGCCCGGCTCAGCGCGATGGGGGCCCAGCGCATCAGCGTCAGCAACGAGCAGTTCAGCGCCGACATCCGCAGCGAATACGACAAGGCCGGTACGCTGGCGCGCAAGCTGGGCACTTTCAAATGACACCTCGCTCGGCGACTGCCCCGCTGCACCGCCGCCATTGGCTGGGCCTTGCCATGGCGTCGGCCGCCGGCCTGGCCAGCCCGGCCAGCCGGGCGCAGGGCGGCTGGCCCGACAAGCCGGTGCGCATCATCGTCGGCTTCCCGGCCGGGGGTGCGTCCGACACCCTCACCCGCATGCTGGCTGAGAAACTGCAGGCTGCACTGGGCCAGGGTTTCGTGATCGAGAACCGCACCGGCGCGGGCGGCAATATCGCGATGGCGGCGGTGGCCGGCGCGCCGCCCGACGGCTACACGGCGGTGTCGGCCACCATCGGCACGCTGGCCATCAACCAGTTTCTCTACGGCAAGCTCGGCTACGACCCCGAGCGCGACTTTGCCTATGTCTCCACCTTCTGGGAGAACTGCAATGTCTTTGTCGTCGCCAACGAGCACCCGGCGCGCACCCTGGCCGAGTTCCGCCAGTGGGCCAAGGCCAAAGGCGACAAGGGCGTGACCTTCAGCAGCTCGGGCGTGGGCACCACGCCGCACCTGTCGGGTGAGCTGTTTGGCATGCGCACCGGCATCAAGGTGCTGCATGTGCCCTTCCGCGGGTCGGCGACCACCGAGGTGATCAGCGGCGCCATCGACTTCGCCCTCGACAACGTGGCCAGCTACACCCCACTGCTGCGCGCCGGCCGGGTGCGGGCACTGGCGGTGACCTCGGCCGACCGCTGGCCGGTGTTCCCCGACCTGCCCACCATGGCCGAGGCCGGCCTGCCGGACTTTGTGATCACCTCCTGGGGCGCGCTGGTGATGCCGGCCGGCACCCCGGCGGCCATCACCGCCCGGCTGTCGCAGGCGATGCAGGACATCGCGGCCCAGCCGGCGATGAAGGAGCGCTTTCTCAACACCGGTGCGCGCCTCACCGCCAGCACGCCGCAAGAGACCGCCGCGTTTGCCGCGCGCGAGCGGGTCAAGTGGAAAGAGGTGGTGCGCTTGTCGGGCGCGAAGGTGGAGTGAGCAAGGTGGAGTGAGCAGAACCCCGCGCCAGCGTGGTGCGGTCAAAACACGAACACGCCCTTGCCGCTGTTTTGCTGGTCGAAGTGGCGGTAGGCCTGCTCGGCGTCGGCCAAGGCCCAACGGTCGGTGAACAGCTGATCGACATCCAGCCCGCGCTCGGCAATGAACTGGGCGCACTCGGCCTGGCCGCTGGTCGAAAAAGTCCACGAGCCCATCAGCGTCACCTGCCGGCGCAGCAAGTCGTTGCTGACATCCAGGGTCATCGCCCCACCCTCACCCACCAGGCAGACCTTGCCCCAGGTGCGCACGCACTGCACCGCCTGGCGCCGCGCCTCGGGCGAGGACGACGCATCGACACTGGCATGCGCACCCAGGCCCTGGGTGAAGGCGCGGATCGCCGCCACCGGGTCGGTCTCGGCCGGGTTGATGGTCTGGCTGGCGCCCAGCGCCCGGGCATGCGCCAGGCGCTGCGGGCTGACGTCGAGCGCGATCACCCGGGCGCCCAGTGCGGCGGCCAACTGGGTGGCCGACAAGCCCACCGGGCCCTGGCCGAAGATCGCGATGGTCTGGTCGCCGGCCAGCGCCAGCCGCTTGAGCGCGCCCCAGGCGGTGCCGGTGCCGCAGGAAATCGCCGCCCCGGTCTCGAAGCTCAGCGCATCGGGCAGCGCCACCAGGGTGTTGGCGGGGCATTTCATATAGGGCGCATGGGCGCCGTGGCCCGACACACCGTAGACCTCGGCGACGCCTTCGAC
>JANLZT010000207.1:0-9194 GCA_031366465.1 Betaproteobacteria bacterium
CTGCTGTGGCGGATCTTTGCCGATGAATCCGCCAACCCCGGCCAGGCACTGCCCGACTTTGACGCCCTGGCGGCCAGCACCTGCAGCAGCAGCACCCGCAGCAGCACCAGCACGCTGATCCCTGACGGCCTGCGCCGCAGCAGCGCCTTCCTCACCCACCCGGTGTTCAACACCCACCACAGCGAGACCGAGATGCTGCGCTACATCCGCAGCCTGTCCGACAAAGACCTGGCGCTCGACCGCAGCATGATCCCGCTGGGCTCGTGCACCATGAAGTTGAACGCCACCAGCGAGATGATCCCCATCACCTGGCCGGAGTTCGCCAACATCCACCCCTTTGCCCCGGCCGAGCAGCGTGCGGGTTATGCACTGCTCAACCGGCAGCTCTGCGCCTGGCTCAGCCAGGCCACCGGCTATGCCGGCATCAGCCTGCAGCCCAATGCCGGGTCGCAGGGTGAATACGCCGGCCTGCTGGCGATCCGCGGCTGGCATGCGTCACGCGGCGAGGCCCAGCGCACGGTCTGCCTGATCCCTGAATCAGCCCACGGCACCAACCCCGCCAGCGCCCAGATGGCCGGCATGCAGGTGGTGGTGGTCAAGTGCGACGCGCAGGGCAATGTGGATCTGGCCGACCTGCAGGCCAAGTGCGAGAAGCACAGCGCGCAACTGGCGGCGATCATGATCACCTATCCCAGCACCTACGGCGTCTTTGACAGCCAGGTCAAGGCCCTGTGCGCGATGGTGCACGCGCATGGCGGCAGGGTCTATGTGGACGGCGCCAACATGAACGCGCTGGTGGGCGTGGCCGCGCCGGGTGAGTTTGGCGGCGATGTCAGCCACCTCAACCTGCACAAGACCTTCTGCATCCCGCACGGCGGTGGCGGGCCCGGCGTGGGGCCGGTCTGCGTGGTCGATGACCTGGTGCCCTTCCTGCCGGCCCACCAGGCCGGTGGCATTGAAGGCGGGGTGGGCGCGGTCTCGGCCGCGCCGCTGGGCAATGCCGGCGTACTGCCGATCAGCTGGATGTATGTGCGCATGATGGGCGCGGATGGCCTGACCGCTGCCACCGAGGTGGCGATCCTGTCGGCCAACTACGTGGCCGCCCGGCTGGCCGGCCACTACGACATCCACTACTCGGGCGGCATTGCCGGCATCAGCGGCGGCGGCGTGGCGCACGAGTGCATCCTCGACCTGCGCCCGCTGAAAGAAAGCTCCGGTGTCAGCGCCGAGGATGTCGCCAAGCGCCTGATCGACTACGGTTTCCATGCGCCGACGCTCAGCTTCCCGGTGGCCGGCACGCTGATGGTCGAGCCCACCGAGAGCGAGCCGCTGGCCGAGCTGGACCGCTTCTGCGACGCGATGATCGCGATTCGCGCTGAGATCGCGCAGATCGAGGCCGGCGCCTGGCCGCGCGACGACCACCCGCTGATGCATGCACCGCACACCGCAGCGGCTGTCAGCGCCGACGAGTGGGCCCATGCCTATCGCCGGTCTGACGCGGCCTGGCCGCTGGCGTCGCTGCGCGCCGGTAAATACTGGTCGCCGGTGGGCCGGGTGGACAACGTCTGGGGCGACCGCAACCTGTCCTGCAGTTGCATCCCGGTGGCCGACTACGCGGCTGATTGATCGCGCCGCACTGAAAGCCCGCCACCATGGCCGTCTCGGTCTTCGACCTGTTCAAGATCGGCATCGGCCCGAGCAGCAGCCACACCGTGGGGCCGATGCGGGCAGCCCGGCTGTTTGTGCAGCGGCTGGGCCACGACGGCCTGCTGGCCCAGGTGGCGCGGCTCAAATGCAGCCTCTATGGCAGCCTGGGTGCCACCGGCAAGGGCCATGGCAGCGACAAGGCGGTGATGCTGGGCCTGCTGGGCGAGGCGCCTGACACGGTAGAGATCGAGGCCGTGCCGGCGCTGCTGCATGCGGTGCGTCAGGACAAGGCGCTGCAATTGCCTGGCGGGCCGCGCATCGCCTTTGACGAGAAGACCGACCTCAAATTTCACCGCCGAGAAAGCCTGCCCTTCCACGCCAACGGCATGCGCTTCGAGGCCTTTGATGGTGCCGGCAGCCTGCTGGCCGAGCGTTGCTACTACTCGGTGGGCGGCGGCTTTGTGGTCAGCGACGAGGTGGCCGCCGACGCTGCCCGCCAGAAGGCCATCGTGCCCGACACCACCGCCCTGCCCTACCCCTTCCACAGCGGTGCCGCCCTGCTGGCGCTGTGCCGGCAACACGCCTTCAGCATTGCCACGCTGATGCGCCGCAATGAGCAGCACTGGCGCAACGACGCCCAGATCGACGCGGGTCTGCTGCACATCTGGCAGGTGATGCAAGACTGCGTGCAGCGCGGCTGCCGCACCGACGGCGTGCTGCCGGGCGGCTTCAAGGTCAAACGCCGGGCCGCACCCCTGCACCGCGCGCTGTGCGCCAACCCCGAAGCGGCGTTGCGTGACCCGTTGCAGGTGCTGGACTGGGTCAATCTCTACGCGCTGGCCGTCAACGAGGAGAACGCCGCCGGTGGCCGGGTGGTCACCGCGCCCACCAATGGCGCGGCCGGCATCGTGCCGGCGGTGCTGCACTACTACCACCGCTTCACACCCGCTGCCAGCACGGCCGGGGTGATCGACTTCTTGCTCACCGCCGCAGCCATCGGCCTGCTATACAAAGAGAACGCCAGCTTGAGCGGTGCCGAGGTGGGCTGCCAGGGCGAGGTGGGCGTGGCCTGCAGCATGGCCGCCGGCGCGCTGTGCGCGGTGCTGGGCGGCACGCCCGAGCAGGTGGAGAACGCCGCCGAGATCGGCATGGAGCACCACCTGGGCCTGACCTGCGATCCGGTGGGCGGCCTGGTGCAGATCCCCTGCATCGAGCGCAATGCGATCGCCTCGGTCAAGGCCATCAACGCCGCCCGCATGGCGCTGCGCGGCGATGGCAGCCACTTCGTCTCACTCGACAAGGTGATCAAGACCATGCGCGAGACCGGCGCCGACATGATGAGCAAGTACAAGGAGACCGCCCGCGGCGGCCTGGCGGTCAACATCGTCGAATGCTGAGGGCCAAGGCGCCGGGCCGGCACCCACCGCGCCCAAGCGCAGAGCGTGCATAGTTCACGGGCCGCGGCCCCTGCAGCCAGGCAGCGGCGGATGGGCCGCTACAGTCGCGCGTTTGCTGGCGCCAGTGGGGTGTACGGCACAATTGCGCGTTAGCCCGGCTGCCAAGCGTGCATGTCGCGGCTGGGCTGGCAGGCGATGCCAGCCCCTTGCAGGGGCAGTCATGGGTGTGGTCCAGCGCAACAGCTTCAAGCCGCTCGTCGAGCACGGTGGCGGCTGGCTGTGCGCCTGCCGGCCTGGCAGCGCTGCATGAAGCTGCTGGACAGCTTGCCCTGCGCCGTGCTGGTCACCGACCGCAAGGGCTCGGTGCTGGCGTCCAACAGCGAGCTGGCCCGCCTGCTGGGCCTGGCGCCGCAGCGCTGGGCCGGCGCCAACATCGACGATCTGCTGCTGCCGGCCGGCCGCCGGGCGCTGCAAGCCCAGGTCTGGCCGGCCCTGCTGCGCGATGGCCACATCAGCCAGGTGCCCCTGCAGGTGCTTACCCAGGCCGAGCAGGCTCTGCCGGTGCTGCTGAGCGGCCGCCTGGACGATTGGGACGACACCCCCGCCTGCTACTGGACATGGACGCCGCTTGCCACCGGCCCGGCGCAGGCCGACCGCCAACGCTTGCAGCACAACAGCGCCGACCTGGTACTGGCGCAAAACCGGCTGCAGACGCTCTACGACGCCACTCCGGCGATGCTGCAGTCGGTCGACCCGCGCGGCAAGCTGCTGGGCGTCAGCGATGCCTGGCTGGTCCGGCTGGGCTACCAGCGGGGCGAGGTGCTGGGCCGCCGCGCGCTAGCCTTCCTGACCCCGGCTTCACGCCGCAGCGTGCTGGCCGTGGCGATACCGGCAGTGATGGCCACCGGCCGCTGCGATGGCGTGGCGCTGCAGATGTTGGCCCAGAACGGTGAGCTGGTCGAGGTGCTGCTGTCGGCGGTGCTGGAGCGCGACGCGCAGGGCCAGCCGCTGCGCGGCCTGGTGGTGATTGAGGACCTGACCCTGCGGCGCCAGGCTGAGCGCGAGCTGGCGCGTGAGCACCAGCGCCTGCAGAACCTGATCGACAGCACCCACGCCGGCACCTGGGAGTGGCATGTGCCCAGCGGCCAGATCATCGTCAGTGAGCGCTGGGCGGCGCTGCTGGGCTGGACCCTGGACGCGCTGGGGCCCTTGCACAACGACTTCCGCGCCGGCATCGCCCATCCGCAAGAGCTGGCCTCCACCCAGGCCCTGCTGCGCGCGCACTTTGCCGGCCGCAGCGACGCCTTTGTCGCCGACCTGCGGCTGCGCCACCGCGACGGCCACTGGGTCTGGGTCGAGGAGCGCGGCCGGCTGGTCAGTCGCAACGCCGACGGCCGGCCCGAGTGGGTGTTCGGCATCCTGATCGACATCAGCCAGCGCAAGCAGGCCCAGGAAGACCTGCACCGCAGTGAGCAACTGCTGCAGCGCACCGGTGAGGTGGCCGGCGTCGGCGGCTGGCAGATCGATCTGGCCAGCGGCGAGACCCGCTGGTCGTCGCAGATGCGGCGCATCCATGGCCTGCCGGATGACTTTCAGCCCAGCCTGGTCAGCACTTTTGCCGGCTATGGGCCGCAGGCCCAGGCAACGTTGCAGGCCGCCCACGCAGCCGCCCGCAGCACGGGCCAGGGCTGGGACATGGTGCTGCCCCTGCTGCGGGCCGATGGCCGGCTGATCGAGGTGCGCAGCGTCGGCCATGTCGAGTTGGAAGCCGGCCAGCCGCAGCGCCTGGTGGGTGCGCTGCAGGATGTGACCGACGAGATCACCCAGCGCCGGGCCCTGCGCGTGGCCCACCAGCGCATGGCGCTGGCCACCGACAGCGGCGGCATTGGTGTCTGGGACCTCGATCTCGTCAGCCAGACCCTGACGGTGGACCACTGGATCGTGCGCCTCTACCAGCTACCGGCGGGCCGGGTGCCAAGGGCCGATGCGCTGTGGACTGACCAGGTGCATGCCGATGACCGCGCCGCCGCGGCGCAAGCCGCTGCCCGCGCCATCGCCAGCCAGCGCTGCCTCGACACCGGTTTTCGCATCGTCTGGCCCGATGGCAGCCTGCGCCACATCCGGCTGTCGGCGCGGGTGACCCGCGACGACCATGGCGTCGCCCTGGCGCTGGTGGGGGTGTGCTGGGACGTCACCGCGCTGCGCGAGCTGACGGCCGAGGTAGCGCGCCAGCACGCGCTGTCGCGCGTCACGCTGGCGTCCATCAGCGACGCCGTGATCACCACCGATGCCAGTGGCAGCGTCAACTGGATGAACCCGGTGGCCGAGCGCCTGACCGGCTGGAGCGCCGGCCAGGCCCTGGGCCAGCCGCTGGCCAGTGTCTTCAACGCCGTGCACGAGCAGACCCGCCAGCCTGCCGCCGACCCGGTGGCCGCCTGCCTGGCCACCTGCCTGGCCGAGGGCCCGGCCGCCGGGCGCGGCCTGCACACGCTGTTGATCGCCCGCGACGGCCGCGAACACGGCATTGAGGAATCCACCGGCGCCATCCGCAGCCCGCAGGGCGATCTGCTCGGCGTGGTGCTGGTGTTCCGCGATGTCAGCGAGCAGCGCCGGCTGAGCGGCGAGATGAGCTACCGCGCCACCCACGACGCACTGACCGGCCTGGTCAACCGCAGCGAGTTCGAGGCCCGCCTGCTGCGGGCCCTGCGCAAGGCCCAGGATGACGGCAGCGTGCATGCCCTGCTCTACATCGACCTGGACCAGTTCAAGCTGGTCAACGACGCCTGTGGCCACGCCATCGGCGACCAATTGCTGCAGCAGATCGCCAAGCTGCTGCAGGCGGCGGTGCGCTCGCGCGACACCCTGGCCCGCCAGGGCGGCGATGAGTTCGCCATCATCCTGGAGCACTGCGACCTGGACCAGGCCCGCCGCGTGGGCCAGAAAATCTGCGACCAGATGGACGACTTCCGCTTTGTCCACGACGACCGGCGGTTTCGGCTGGGCGCCAGCATCGGCCTGGTGCCACTGGATGCGCGTTGGGCCAGCACCACCGCGCTGCAGCAGGCCGCCGACAGCGCCTGCTACGCCGCCAAAGAGGCCGGGCGCAACCGGGTCCATGTCTGGTACGACAGCGACGCGGCGATGCAGGCCCGCCAAGTCGAGCTGCAGTGGACCACCCGCATCGAGCGCGCGCTCGACGAGGGCGGCTTCGAGCTGTATGCCCAGCGCCTGCTGCCGCTGCGCCAGCCCGAGGCCGGCCTGCATGCCGAGCTGCTGCTGCGGCTGGTCAATGCCGACGGCAGCCTGGCCTTGCCCAGCGCCTTCATGCCGGCGGCCGAGCGTTTCCGTCTGGTCACACGGGTCGATCGCTGGGTGCTGGGCCAGGCCCTGGACTGGCTGCAGGCGCTGGCCCAGCCGTCGCCAATGGCCAGCCTGAGCGTGAACCTGTCGGGCCAATCGGTGGGTGACCGCGCCTTCCATGCCTGGGCCATCGCCCGGCTGGAATGCGCCGGGCTGTCGGCCAGTGCCTGCCTGTGCCTGGAGATCACCGAGACCGCGGCCATCACCCACCTGGCCGACGCCGCCGCCTTCATAGCCCAAGCGCGGGCCCTGGGGGTGCGAGTGGCGCTGGACGATTTTGGCGCCGGCGCGTCGTCCTTCGGCTACCTCAAGACCTTGCCGGTGGACCTGCTCAAGATCGACGGCCAGTTCGTGCGCAACCTGGTGACTGACCCGCTGGACGCCGCTGCGGTGCGCTGCTTTGCCGATGTGGCAAGGGTGGTGGGCGTCAAAACGGTGGCCGAATGCGTGGAAACCCCGGACGTGCTGCGGCGCCTGACCGAGCTGGGGGTGGACTACGCCCAGGGCTTCCTGATTCACCAGCCGGCGCCGCTGGCCTGCCTGCTGCAGCCGCTGCCGGCACCGGCGCCAGATTCACCGCTGGCCGCGCTGTGGCTGGCCGACACAGGGGCCCAGCCCGCATGAAAATCCCGTCCCGCCACCAGCCCTATGTGTTTGCGGCGCTGGCCAGCCTGGCGCTCACCGCCTTTGCGGCCTACGACCTCTACCGCGAACGCGACACCGCAGTGCTGGGCGCCAAGGCCGACACCGCCAACCTGGCCCGCCTGCTGGAGGCCCACACCCAGCAAAGCCTGCGCCGGGTCGACACCCTGCTGCAAATGGCGGCGGCCCGCATCGCCAAAGACGCTGCACAGCCCGGGCCGGCCAGCGCCGCCCTGGCAGACGATCTGCGCACCCTGCTGCCGGCCGATGGCCTGGCCCAGGCGCTGGTCTGGCTGGCCGCCGACGGCCAGGTGCTGGCCAGCACCCTGCCGCTGCCCCAACAAGCCGGCGCGGCGCCGCTGCTGCAGGACTGGCAGGCCCGCTACAGCGCCGGTCAATCAGCAAGTCAATCAGCAGGTCAATCAGCAGGTCAATCAGCAGGTCAATCGGCCCAGCCTGCGGCGCGGCTGACGCTGGGCCGCCTGCAGGCGGTGCGGCCCGGCGTCTGGCAGTTGCCGATGGGCCAGGCATTGGCCGGCCGGGCAGCCGGTGATGGCCACACCGGCGCTGTCGTGGCGCTGGTCGACCTGGGCTCGATCCAGGGCGTGCTGAACTCGGTCGATACCGGCCACAACGGCTTTGTCAGCCTGTTCCTGCGCGACGGCTGGATGCTGGCCACCTCGCCCCGGGTTGAGTCGCTGTTTGCCAAGAACTGGTTCAACACGCCGATGTTCCAGCAACACCTGCCCAAGGCGGCAGTGGGCACGGTGCAACAGGTGATGGTGCGCGACGGCACCGAGCGGGTCTACAGCTACAGAGCGTTGACCGACCTGCCGGTGGTGGTGTCGACCGGCATCTCGCTGACCGATGCGCTGGCTGATTGGCGCACCCGCATCGGCTGGGACGCCGTGTTGCTGCTGGCGGTGTGCAGCGCACTGGGGCTGGCGGCGCGCAGCATGTCGCGCACCACCGCCCGCCGCGAGGATGGCGAGCGCCGCGCCGCTGACGATGCCCGCCAGGCCAAGCTGGCCATCACCAGCGCCCGCGATGAAGCCCAGCGCAGCGAGCGCTTCTTGCGCGCCATCACCGACAAGCTGCCGATCCGCATCGCCTATGTTGACCGGGACATGCGCTATGTTTTTGTCAACCGGGCCCAGAGTGAGCACCTGGGCCTGCCGCGAGTGGCCATCCTCGGCAAGACCCGGCAAGAGATCGGCGTAGCGCCCTTGTCGGCGATCCAGATGGAGGCGGTGGCGGCGGTCCACCAGGGCCAGGAGACGCGCTTTGAGTTCGAGGACGGGCCCGCCGGTGCACGGCAGGTGATGGAAGGCTACCTGGTGCCCGACACCGGCCCCGCCGGCGACGTGCAGGGCTTTTACCTGGCCGCCACCGACGTGACCGGCCGCCATGCCCAGCAAGCGCGCATCGAACAAGCCCTGGCCGAGCGCGAAACCCTGCTGCGCGAGGTCTACCACCGGGTGAAGAACAACCTGCAGGTGATCCAGAGCCTGCTCAATCTGCAGCGCCGGTCGCTGCCGGTGGGCGCCGCCCGGGGCGCGCTCGATGACAGCATCCAGCGCGTGCAGGCAATGGCCCTGGTGCATGAAAAGCTCTACCAGACCGGCAATCTGCAGGCCATCCACTTGCCCGAATACACCGCCGATCTGTTGCGCCACCTGGGCGAGGCCGCCGACGCCGGCCAGCGCCAGATCCGGCTGAGTGCCCGCATCGACCCCATCGACGCCCCGCTCGAGGCGGCGGTGCCCTTTGGCCTGCTGGTCACCGAGTTGGTGATCAACAGCTTGAAGCATGGCTTTGCGCCCGACCCTGCCAACCGCCGCGGCGACCGCCCCGGCGGCCACATCGAGGTGCAACTGCAGCGCTGCCCGGGCGGTGCGCTGTTGCTGGTGCAGGACAACGGCTGCGGCCTGCCCGCGGGCTATGCGCTGGGCCAGCCGGGCACATCGATGGGCCTGCAACTGGCCATCAGCCTGGCCCAGCAACTGGGCGGCGAGCTGCAGCTTGAGCCGCATGCCGGGGCCCGCTTCTCGGCCCTGGTCACACGTTTGGGCGGTGAGCTCCCGGCTGACCGCCGGCAGCCCGCCGCCGCCATGCCAGCCGCATTGACGCCCGTATGACCGCCAGCAC
>JANLZT010000226.1:0-2680 GCA_031366465.1 Betaproteobacteria bacterium
GCTCAAACCTTGCGCGCCAGCGCCGCCGCCAGCCCGGTGTAGCTGGCCGGGGTCATCGCCAGCAGCCGGGCTTTCTCATCCGCTGGCAAGGCCAGCCCGGCGACAAAGCCCTGCATCGCCTGGCGCGTCATCGGCTGGCCCCGGCTGAAGGCTTTCAACTGCTCGTAGGGCTCGGGCAGGCCGTGGCGGCGCATGACGGTCTGCACCGCTTCGGCCATCACCTCCCAGGCGTTGTCGAGGTCGGCCGCCAGCGCGGCGGGGTTGATCTCCAGCTTGTCCAGGCCCCGGGCCAAAGAGTCGAGCGCCAGCACGCTGTAGCCCAGCGCCACGCCCATGTTGCGCAGCACGGTGCTGTCGGTCAGGTCGCGCTGCCAGCGGCTGAGCGGCAGCTTCTGGCTCAGGTGGCTGAGCAGCGCGCTGGCCAGGCCAAAGTTGCCTTCGGCATTCTCGAAATCGATGGGGTTGACCTTGTGCGGCATGGTCGATGAGCCCACCTCGCCGGCCTTGAGCCGCTGCTTGAAGTAGCCCAGCGAGACATAGCCCCAGACATCGCGGCACCAGTCGATCAGGATGGTGTTGCAGCGTGTGACGGCATCGAACAGCTCGGCCATGCAGTCATGCGGCTCGATCTGGGTGGTGTGCGGGTTGAAGGCCAGGCCCAGGCCGTCTTGCACCACGCTGCGGCTGAAGGCCGGCCAGTCCAGCCCGGGGTAGGCCGCCAGGTGGGCGTTGTAGTTGCCCACCGCGCCGTTCATCTTGGCCAGCAGCGGCACCCCGGCGATCGTGGCGCGGGCGCGGCGCAGCCGGGCCAGCACATTGGCCACCTCTTTGCCCACGGTGGTGGGGCTGGCGGTCTGGCCATGGGTGCGGCTGAGCATCGCCAGGTCGGCCAGGCTGTGGGCCATGGCCTGCAGTTGGCCGCAGATGCCGTCGATGGCCGGCAGCAACACCTGGCTGCGCGCGGCCTGCAGCATCAGCGCATGGCTGGTGTTGTTGATGTCCTCGCTGGTGCAGGCAAAGTGCACGAACTCGGCCGCGGCTTCGAGCGCGGGCTGGCCTTTGAAGCGGGCCTTGAGCCAGTACTCCACCGCCTTGACATCGTGGTTGGTGCTGCGCTCGATGTCTTTGATGGCCTGGGCATCGGCCTCGCCAAAGTGCGCCACCAGCGCCCGCAGATGGCTGCGGGCGGCCTCGGGCAGCGCCGGGAACTCGGCCAGGCCGGCGTCGGACAAGGCAATGAACCAGGCCACCTCCACCTGCACCCGGCGCTGCATCAGGCCGAACTCGCTCAGCAGCGGGCGCAGGGCGGCCACGCGCGCGGCGTAGCGGCCGTCCAGCGGGGACAGGGCGGTGAGGGGGGACAGGGCGGACACGGACATGGCGGGGCAGGGGCTGGAGTCACGGGATTTTAGGGGGGTGGGGCCTGCTGTGGGACCATCGCGGCCGTGACCGACCCGCGCCGCCCGCTGCCCAGCTTTTTTCCGCGCCAGGTCATCGAGGCCGGCACCAACCGTTGGGATTGGGCGCTGCTGCCGCTGGTGCTGGGGCTGCTGGGCCTGCTGGGTTTCGGCGCGACGCAAATGTCGCAGCCCTTCCACCTGGGCCAGCAACTGCCGCTGACGCTGGACCCGGCCTGGCTGCCCTACTACCTGCTGCGCACCCTGCTGCGGATGTTTGCCGCGCTGCTGTGCTCGCTGCTGTTCGCCGCTGTGTTTGCGGTGCTGGCCGCCAAATACCGCAGCGCCGAGCGCCTGCTGGTGCCGCTGCTCGACATCCTGCAGTCGATTCCGATCCTGGGTTTTTTGTCGATCACCGTGACCGGCTTCATCGCCTTGTTCCCGGGCAGCCTGGTGGGGGTGGAGTGCGCGGCGATCTTTGCGATCTTCACCTCGCAGGCCTGGAACATGGCCTTCAGCCTCTACCAGTCGCTGCGCAATGTGCCGGCCGAGCTGGTCGAGGCCGCGCGGGTCTTCCAACTGTCGGGCTGGCAGCGCTTCTGGCGCCTGGAGCTGCCGTTTGCCACCCCCGGCCTGCTGTGGAACATGATGATGTCGATGTCGGGCGGCTGGTTCTTCGTGGTCGCGTCCGAGGCCATCACGGTGTCGCACCAAAGCATCCGGCTGCCGGGCGTGGGCTCGTACATCGCGCTGGCCATCGAGGCCCGCGATCTCGGCGCCATCGCCTGGGCCATCCTGACGATGGCCATCGGCATCGCGCTGGTGGACCAATTGCTGTTCCGCCCGCTGGTGGGCTGGAGCCAGAAGTTTCGCTTCGAGGAGACCGGCGGCAGCGAGCCCGGTGGCTCCTGGCTGCTGGCCTGGCTGCGCCGCACCCAGGGCGTGCGCGCCACCGCGGCCTGGCTGGGCGCCGGGCTGTCACGCTGCCTGTTGTGGTGGCGCCTGCCCGATGGCAACGCGGCGCCGGCCCCGGCGCGCCCGCCCGGCCCGGGCTGGCGCCGGGCGGGCGACGTGTTGCTGGCTGGCCTGGTGGTGGCGGCCAGCCTGGGCCTGCTGCGCTATGTGCACCAGGAGGCCGGCTGGGCCGAGGTCGGGCAGGTGTTTGTGCTGGGGCTGCGCACGGGGGCCCGGGTGCTGGTGTTGATCGCGCTGGCGGCGCTGGTCTGGGTGCCCATCGGCGTGTGGATCGGGCTCAACCCGCGCTGGGCCGGCCGGCTGCAGGG
>JANLZT010000249.1:0-5259 GCA_031366465.1 Betaproteobacteria bacterium
GCGCGACAACCCCGGCGTGCAGCAGGCCCTGGCGGCGCTGACCGAGGCCGCCCACGCCGGCACCGGCAACCTGCTGGCCTTGACCATCCAGGCGATGCGATTGCGCGCCACGGTGGGCGAGGTGAGCGACGCGCTGGAATCGGTGTACGGCCGCCACCGTGCCGACATCCAGAAAGTGACCGGCGTCTACGCCGCAGCCTACGACAGCGCCGAGGGTTGGGACACATTGAAGGGCGAGATCGATGCCTTTGCCGAACAAGCCGGGCGCCGCCCGCGGGTGATGATCGCCAAGCTGGGCCAGGACGGCCATGACCGCGGCGCCAAGGTGGTGGCCACGGCCTTCGCCGACCTGGGCTTCGATGTGGACATGGGCCCGCTGTTCCAGACGCCCGAAGAATGCGCCCGCCAGGCCATCGAGAACGATGTGCATGCGGTGGGCGTGTCCACCCTGGCCGCCGGCCACAAGACCCTGGTGCCGGCCATCATCGCCGCGCTCAGGGCCCAGGGCGCCGACGACATCATCGTGTTTGTCGGCGGCGTGATCCCGGCGCAGGACTACGCATTCCTGTTTGAAGCCGGCGTCAAGGGCATCTACGGCCCCGGCACGCCCATCCCGGCCAGCGCCAAGGATGTGCTGGAACAAATCCGCGCTGCGCAAACTCTCTGAGTCGATTTGTGATACTGTAATACCGTATTTCAATCGGAGCACCGCAATGGCCATCTCGGTTCGCATGGATCCTCTGCTGGAGCAGGCGCTGACCCTGGCGTCCAAGCGCCTGGGCATCACCAAATCGCAATACATCATCGACGCCGTCGAGCGTGCGCTGGGCCGCAAGAACCCGTTTGAGCTGATGCAACGCCTGCAGGCCGAAGAGGCGCAGGCGGGCTATGCCGTCGGTCAAGCCTTTCAGGGCAGCGAGCAGGCCACCGAGCAGCCCTACGACACCGATGCCTCGCGTCAGCAATTGCTGGACCAATTGAAGGGCAAGCACGGTGCCGGCCGCCCTGGTTGACGCCGGGCCGCTGGTGGCCTTGTTCGGCAGCGCGCAGCCGCAGCAAGCCCGCTACCGGGCCTTGTTCCAGCAGGCGGCTGACCAGGCCTGGTCGCTGGCCACCACCTGGCCCTGCGTGATCGAGGCCAGCTACCTGGTGATGCCGCCGCAACGCTTTGCGCTGCTGCGCTGGGTGGCCGAAGGCGGGGTGGCTGTCTTCCCGTTCGACCCGGCCGATCTCGAGCCCATGGTGGCGCTGATGCGCCGCTACACCGAGACGCCCCGCACCCAGATGGACCTGGCCGATGCGTCGCTGGTGTGGTTGGCCTCGGACACCGGCGTCACCACGGTGATGACGATGGACGTGCGGGATTTTTCTCGCTACCGGCTGGCCGACGGCCGGGCCTTCGAGATCCTGTAGGCGATGCCTACCGACCACCCTGCATCGCCGCTGTGCCCGGCGCCCCTGGCGGAGGCCGACCAGGCCCTGTGTGACGCTGTTTGCGGCCCGCCCGGCCCGCAGCAGCGGCGGGCGGTGGCCAAGTCCATCACCTTGCTGGAATCCACCCGCGCTGACCACCGGCGGCGGGCCGACGCACTGCTCAATGCCCTGCTCGGCCGCAGCGGCGGCGCGCTGCGCTTAGGGCTCAGCGGCGTGCCCGGCGTGGGCAAGAGCACCTTCATCGAGGGGCTGGGCCTGTACCTGGTCAACCGCGGCCACCGGGTGGCGGTGCTGGCGGTGGACCCATCGTCGAGCATCAGCGGCGGCGCCATCCTGGGCGACAAGACCCGCATGGAACGCCTGTCAATGGACGAGCGCGCCTACATCCGGCCCAGCCCGGCCAGCGGCACCCTGGGCGGGGTGGCCGAGAAGACCCGCGAGGCGATGCGGGTCTGCGAGGCCGCCGGCCACGACATCGTCATCGTCGAGACCGTGGGCGTGGGCCAGAGCGAGATCGCGGTGGCCGGCATGACCGATATGTTCGTGCTGCTGCAGCTGCCCAATGCCGGCGACGACCTGCAGGCCATCAAGAAGGGCGTGATGGAGCTGGCCGACCTGGTGCTTGTCAACAAGGCCGACATCGATGAAGTGGCGGCCAGCCGGGCGCGGGCCCAGATCGTCTCGGCGCTGCACTTGATCGGCCCGCATGGCCAGGCCGATACCGCGCAAGCTGGGCTTGCCGTCTGGCAGCCCGAGGTGATGCAGCTCAGCGCCTTGAAGGGCTCGGGGCTGGACGAGTTCTGGGATGCCGTCAGCCGCTTTCGCAGCCTGCAAACCGCCAACGGCCGCATGGCCGCGCGCCGCCATGCCCAGGATCAGGCCTGGATGTGGTCCTTGGTCGATGCTGGCCTGAAGCAGCGCTTCAAGGCCCACGCCGCCGTGCGCCAGGCCTTGCCGGCACTCAGCGCTGAAGTGCGCGCCGGCCGGCTGGCCGCCTCAGTGGCGGCGCGTCGGCTGCTCGACCTATTTCAATGATTCCAATATTTCAAGACTCGCGTCAAACCGGAGATCAACCCATGCATGACATCCAGCAAAAGCTCGAAGCGATGCGCGCCGAGGCCCGCCTGGGCGGCGGCGAAAAACGCATTGCCGCCCAACATGGCAAGGGCAAGCTGACCGCGCGCGAGCGGCTGGAGCTGCTGCTGGACGAGGGCACGTTTGAGGAGTGGGACATGTTTGTCGAGCACCGCTGCGCTGACTTCGGCATGCAGGACAACAAGATCCGCGGCGACGGTGTGGTCACCGGCTACGGCATGATCAATGGCCGGCTGGTATTCGTCTTCAGCCAGGATTTCACGGTGTTTGGCGGCGCGCTCAGCGAGGCCCATGCCGAGAAGATCTGCAAGGTGATGGACCAGGCCATGAAGGTCGGCGCGCCGGTGATCGGCCTCAATGATTCGGGCGGTGCCCGCATCCAGGAGGGTGTCGCGTCGCTCGGTGGCTATGCCGACGTGTTCCAGCGCAACGTGATGTGCAGCGGCGTGATCCCGCAGATCAGCCTGATCATGGGCCCCTGTGCCGGCGGCGCGGTCTACAGCCCGGCCATGACCGACTTCATCTTCATGGTCAAGGACTCAAGCTATATGTTCGTCACCGGCCCCGAGGTGGTCAAGACCGTCACGCACGAGGAAGTGAGCGCCGAGGAGTTGGGCGGCGCCGGCACCCACACCACCAAGAGCGGGGTGGCCGACCTGGCCTTTGAGAACGATGTCGAAGCCATCCTGATGCTGCGGCGCTTCTACAACTACCTGCCGCTCAACAACCGCCAGAAGCCACCGGTGCGCCTATCCGGCGACCGGGCCGACCGGCTGGACCTGTCGCTCGATACCCTTGTCCCCGACAACCCCAACAAGCCCTACGACATCAAGGAGCTGATCCAGAAGGTGGTCGACGACGGCGACTTCTTTGAGCTGCAGCCCGACTACGCCAAGAACATCGTGATCGGTCTGGGCCGGATGGAGGGGCAGACGGTGGGGCTGGTGGCCAACAACCCGCAGGTGCTGGCCGGCTGCCTGGACATCAAGAGCAGCATCAAGGCGGCGCGCTTCGTGCGCTTCTGCGATGCCTTCAACATCCCGGTGGTGACCTTTGTCGATGTGCCCGGCTTCATGCCCGGCACCGCGCAAGAGTACGGCGGCATCATCAAACACGGCGCCAAGCTGCTGTACGCCTATGCCGAGTGCACGGTGCCCAAGGTGACGGTGATCACCCGCAAGGCCTATGGCGGCGCCTATGACGTGATGAGCAGCAAGCATCTGCGCGGCGACGTCAACTTCGCCTGGCCCAACGCCGAGATTGCGGTGATGGGCGCCAAGGGCGCGGTGGAGATCATCTTCCGCGAAGACAAGGGCGACCCGGCCAAGCTCGCCGCCAAGGAGGCCGAGTACAAGGCCCGCTTTGCCAACCCCTTCGTGGCCGGCAGCCGGGGCTTCATCGACGACGTGATCCAGCCGCACGAGACACGCAAGCGCATCTGCCGTTCACTGGTGATGCTGCGCGACAAGAAGCTCGAGAACCCGTGGCGCAAGCACGGCAACATTCCGCTGTGATGGTGCCCCCGCGCGCTTGCTCGCTGACGCTCGCTCGCCCGCAACCCCCCGGGGGGTTGGTCCTCGGGACCGGCAGAGCCGGATCCCTGCGGCGCGTTTATCAAAGCCAGACACCGGCGGCCGTGGGCGGCCGCCGCAACCCGCAATCCGCGGTGACAGGAGCCAAGTCATGTTCACGAAAATTCTGATTGCGAACCGGGGGGAGATTGCCTGCCGGGTCATCAAGACCGCCAAGAAGATGGGCATCGCCACCGTGGCGGTGTATTCAGAAGCCGACCGCGACGCGCTGCATGTGGCGCTGGCCGACGAGGCGGTGTGCATAGGCCCGGCGCCCAGCCGCGAGAGCTATCTGCTGGGCGACAGGATCATTGCCGCCTGCCAGCAGACCGGCGCTCAAGCCGTGCACCCGGGCTATGGCTTCCTGTCCGAGAACGAAGAATTTGCGCGCAAGGTGGAAGCGGCGGGCATCCAGTTCATCGGCCCCAAGCACCACAGCATTGCCGCGATGGGCGACAAGATCGCCTCGAAGAAGCTGGCCAGCCAGGCCAAGGTCAACACCATCCCGGGCTGGAACGAGGCGATCGAGACCGCCGAGCGTGCGGTGGAAATCGCCAGGGACATTGGTTACCCAGTGATGATCAAGGCCAGTGCCGGCGGCGGCGGCAAGGGCCTGCGCGTGGCCTTTGACGACAAGGAGGCGTTTGAAGGGTTCACCGCCTGCCGCAACGAAGCGCGCAACAGTTTTGGCGACGACCGGGTGTTCATCGAGAAATTTGTCGAGAGCCCGCGCCACATCGAGATCCAGGTGCTGGGCGATGCCCATGGCAACCTGGTCTACCTGAACGAGCGTGAGTGCTCGATCCAGCGCCGGCACCAGAAGGTAATTGAAGAGGCGCCGTCGCCGTTCATCAGTGACGCGACGCGCAAGGCCATGGGCGAGCAGGCGGTGTTGCTGGCCAAGGCCGTGAAGTACCAGAGCGCCGGCACGGTCGAGTTTGTCGTCGGCAAGGACCAGAGCTTTTACTTTCTGGAGATGAACACGCGCCTGCAGGTCGAGCATCCGGTGACCGAATGCATCACGGGGCTGGACCTGGTCGAGCAGATGATCCGCGTGGCCGCCGGCGAGCGGCTGGCCTTCACCCAGGCCGATGTGCAGCGCCGCGGCTGGGCCATGGAGTGCCGCATCAATGCCGAAGATCCTTTCCGTGGCTTCCTG
>JANLZT010000254.1:0-1644 GCA_031366465.1 Betaproteobacteria bacterium
CGTGGCCAACACCACGTTGGCGGACAACGACCACAACCTCAACATCCGCCGCTACGCCGACAACGCGCCGCCGCCCGAGCCGCATGACGTGCGCGCCCACCTGCTGGGCGGTGTGCCCAAGGCCGAGGTGGCGGCCAAGGCCGCGCTGTTTGCGGCCCAGGGGCTGGACCCGCTGGCGCTGTTTGCCGAGCGGGACGCCAGCTACTTCGACTTCCGGCCTGGGCTGGCCACCCGCCAGGCCATCAAGCCGGCGGTGGAGGCCCACCCCGGCCTGCTGGCCCGCGAGCGGGCGGTGCGCGATGCGTTTGAGGCCTGGTGGCTGGCGCACAGCCCGCGCATCACCGCGCTGGCCGGCCAGGCCAGTTTGGTGGGCTTGCGCAATGAGCTGCTGCACAGCTTCAGCGCCGCGCTGGAGGCTGTGGGCCTGCTGGGCCGTTTTCAGGTGCGCGGCATCGTGGCCGGCTTCTGGGACGACGCCAAATACGCCTTCATGACGCTGATGGCGCGCGGCGCCAAGGGCGTGGTGGACGCCTGGCGCACCAGCATCCTGACGGCGCTGGACGATGCCGAGACCAAGGGCGACCCGCTGGACCACAAGCTGGTGAAATTTTTGATGGCTGGGTTTGTCGATGCGTTGGCGGCGTTGGAGTCGCGCAAGGCCGAGCTGGACGGCCAGATCAAGGCGGCCACGCCGGACAAGGCGGCGGGCGAGGAGGGCGACGAGGCCGAGGGGGCTGACGACGAGCCGGCGGTGGACGAGGCGCAGCTCAAGGAATGGAAGCGCGAGCTGGCGGCGTTGAAGAAGGAGATCAAGGCTCAGGCGCTGGGCTTTGCTCGGCGGCTGAATGCGGCGGTGGATGGCTTGGAGGAGGCGGGGGCGGGGGTGTTGCTGTTGGCGATATTGCGCAATGACATGTTGGCGATTCTGGAGAGCCGGGTCAGTGCGCAGCGGCAGTTGGTGGTGGCGGCGGTTGAGAACTGGTGGGATAAGTACCGCTGGACCTTGACTGGCATCGAGCATGACCGAGACGCAGCCGCAGTTGCGCTTCGGCAGTTTGTTGGAGCCTTGGGTTATGTCTGAGGCCGCGCTCCATACGACGATTCGACTTGAGCAACTCGTCGACGTCCTGGATCATCTTCGCGCTCCGGTCAATGGCGAGGAACGGTCGCGCCGTGTTGGCAGCGTTCCTTACTATGGGGCGAACGGACAGCAAGGTTGGATCGACAAACCACTGACGAACGAGCCTTTGATTCTTCTCGCCGAAGATGGTGGCAACTTTGACGCATTCGCCGAGCGGCCAATCGCATACCGAATCGATGGCCCAGCTTGGGTAAATAATCACGCGCATATCATCCGAGCCAAACCCGGCGTATCTCAGGAATTCATCTACTGGAGCATCGCGCACAAGGATATTAGAAAATTCATTGCAGGCGGAACGCGAACAAAGCTCACCCAGGGCGAATTGCGGCGCATCGAAATCTGTGCACCGCCCGAGCCAGAGCAGGTGCAAATTGCGAAAGTCCTCGACACCCTCGACACCACCATCCGCCAGACCGAGGCGATCATCGAGAAACTCAAGCAGGTCAAGCAGGGGCTGCTGCACGACCTGCTGACGCGCGGCATTGACGCCAACGGCGAACTGC
>JANLZT010000296.1:0-3594 GCA_031366465.1 Betaproteobacteria bacterium
CACATGCCCACAGCCCTCGACCGGGATTAAAGATTCCCAAACCCAGGCCCCAATACACTGGCCGATCCAACAACAGATCGACTCGCTTCGCGTCGCCGGTCTCAGGTCGCTTCAGGCTCATACCTGCTTTGGAAAAGACTCAGCCTGCACCCGTGATCCCCACGACCGACAAGGACCCCGCCATGGCCAGCCACGCCAGATTCTCCTGGGACGATCCCCTGCACCTGGACGCCCAGCTCAGCGACGACGAGCGCGCGGTGCAGGGCGCCGCACACGCCTATTGCCAGGAGCGCCTGGCACCCAGGGTGGTCGAGGCCTTCCGCCACGAGAAAACCGACCGTGCGATCTTCAACGAGATGGGCGCGCTGGGCCTGCTGGGCAGCACCATCCCCGAGGCCTATGGCGGCGCTGGCCTCAACTACGTCTGCTACGGCCTGGTGGCGCGCGAGGTGGAGCGCGTCGATTCCGGCTACCGCTCGATGATGAGCGTGCAATCGTCGCTGGTGATGGTGCCGATCTTTGAGTTCGGCACCGAGGGCCAGCGCCAAAAATACCTGCCCAAGCTGGCCAGCGGCGAGTGGGTCGGCTGCTTTGGCCTGACCGAGCCCAACCATGGCTCCGACCCCGGCAGCATGGTCACCCGGGCCAAGAAGGTGGCCGGCGGCTACAGCCTCTCCGGCGCCAAGATGTGGATCAGCAACAGCCCCATCGCCGATGTGTTTGTGGTCTGGGCCAAGGACGACGAGGGCGCCATCCGCGGCTTCATCCTGGACAAGGGCGCCAAGGGATTGAGCGCCCCGGCCATCCACAGCAAGGTGGGCCTGCGCGCCAGCATCACCGGTGAAGTGGTGATGGACGGGGTGTTCTGCCCCGAAGAAAACGCCTTTCCCGACGTGCGTGGCCTGAAAGGCCCCTTCACCTGCCTGAACAGCGCCCGCTACGGCATCGCCTGGGGTGCGCTGGGCGCGGCCGAGGATTGCTTCCAGCGGGCCCGCCAGTACGTGTTGGACCGCCAGCAGTTCGGCCGGCCGCTGGCCGCCAACCAGTTGGTGCAAAAAAAGCTGGCCGACATGCTGACCGAGATCAGCCTTGGCCTGCAGGGCTGTTTGCAACTGGGCCGGATGAAGGACGCCGGCACCGCGTCGGTCGAGGTCACCAGCATCTTGAAGCGCAACTCTTGCGGCAAGGCCCTGGACATCGCCCGGCTGGCGCGCGACATGATGGGCGGCAACGGCATCAGCGATGAATACGGCGTGGCCCGGCATCTGGTCAACCTGGAGGTGGTCAACACCTACGAGGGCACGCACGACATCCATGCGCTGATCCTGGGCCGGGCCATCACCGGTATCCAGGCTTTCTCCTGACCTGCCTCATGACCGAACTCAAGCTGCTGGAAGGCACCCGGGTGCTGGATTTGTCGCGGGTACTGGCCGGCCCCTGGGCTGGCCAGATGCTGGCCGACTATGGTGCCGATGTGATCAAGGTGGAGCGGCCCGGGGCTGGCGACGACACCCGCACCTGGGGCCCACCCTGGTGGGGCCCGGCCGAGCACCGCATGTCGGCCTACTACCTGAGCGCCAACCGCGGCAAACGCTCGATTGCCATCGACATCGCCACGCCCGACGGCGCAGCCCTGGTGCGCCAGTTGGCGGCCGAGGCCGATGTGCTGCTGGAGAACTACAAGGTGGGCCAGTTGGCCAAATACGGGCTGGACTGTGCGGCCTTGCAGGCGCTGAACCCGCGGCTGGTGTATTGCTCGATCACCGGCTATGGCCAGGACGGGCCGATGGCGCATGCCGCCGGCTATGACTTTGCGATCCAGGCCACCGGCGGCATCATGAGCGTGACCGGCGAGAAAGAAGGCACGCCCGGCAGCCAGCCCCAGAAGGTGGGGGTGGCGGTGGCTGATCTGTTCACCGGCGTCTATGCCACCACCGCCGTGCTGGCCGCGCTGGTGGAGCGGGGCCGCACCGGCCGGGGCCGCCACATCGACGCCGCGCTGCTGGACGTGCAGGTGGCGATGATGGCCAACCAGGCCAGCAACCACCTGGTGGGCGGCATCGTGCCGCAGCGCATCGGCAATGCCCACATGAACGTGGTGCCCTACCAGGTGTTCAGCACCCAGGACGGCCATTGCGTGATCGCCATCGGCAATGACGGCCAGTTCAGCCGCTTCTGCGAGCTGGCGGGCCACCCGACGGTCGCGCAGGATTCGCGTTATGCCACCAACACCGACAGGCTGGCCCACCGCGACAGCCTGATCTCGCTGATGCAGGCCTGGATGTTGACGCGCAGCACCCAGGGCTGGATCGACCTGTTGGAGCCGCATGCGGTGCCCTGCGCGCCCATCCTCAACCTGCCCGGGGTGTTTGCCCACCACCAGGTGGTGGCGCGCGGCATGCAGGCCGGGCTGGAGGTGGGCGCTGAGCGGCCGATGCCGATGGTGCCCAACCCGATGCGCTTTGATGGCCAGCGGGCCTTTGCGCTGCGGCCGCCGCCGGGGCTGGACGAGCATGGCGATGCGCTGCGCGAGGCGCTGCGCCAGGGCCAGGGCTGGCCGGCGCGCTAAAAGCCGTCGAAGCTCAGCGCGTCAACCAGCGCCGGCTGAGGTGGCTCAGGCCGTCCACCAAGGCCACCAGCGCCAGCATCGCCAGCAGGATGGTGGCGGTCTTGCCCATGTGGAACAGCCCCAGGTGAAAGGCCAGCAACTGGCCCAGGCCACCGGCACCCACCACCCCCAGCACGGCGGCGGCGCGGATGTTGTTCTCCCAGCGGTAGAGGGTGTAGCTCAGCAGTTGCGGCAACACCTGCGGCAGCGTGGCATACAGCAGCACCCGCAGGCCGCTGGCACCCTGGGTGCGCAGCGCCAGCGCCGGGCCGGGCGGGGCGTTCTCCAGGCTTTCGGCAAACAGCCGGCCCAGCACGCCGGTGGTGTGCAGCGCCAAGGCCAGCGTGCCCGCCAGCGGGCCCAGGCCGGCCGAGACCAGCAGCAAGGCGGCCCAGACCAGCTCGGGGATGGCGCGCAGCAGGTTGAAGGCGGTGCGCACCAGCGCCCTTAGCGCGGTGGACTGGCCCTGGCCGTCGCCATCGGCCGGGTCCAGGCCATCACGCCGCCGGCTGGCCGGCGCCGCCAGCAGCAAGCCGGCCAACGCCGCCAGCGCGGTGCCCAGCACCGACATGGCCAGGGTCTCCAAGGTGCCGACCCACACCTTGTGCACAAAGGCCGGGCTGAGATCGGGCGGGACAAACTCGGCGATGAAACGGCCCATGCTGTGCAGCGCATCGCGTGACAAAAACTGCGCCCACTGCAAATCCAGCGTCCAGAAACTAGCCGCCACCAGGCCCATCAGCCCCAGGCCAAAGGCCGCTGCGGACCAGCGGCGGGTGTGCGGCGCAATCGGCGTTGCAATCAGCGGCGCAATCGGCGGCGCAATCAGCGGCGCGGTGGGCGGCAGGCTCATCCCAGCCGCCCGCGCAGCCAGGCGCTGGCCGCGTCTGCCGCGGCCACCAGCGCCACAAACACCGCCAGCATCGTCACCACCTCACCGCCGTTGAACATCTTCATCGCGCTATCGAGCTGCTGGCCCAGGCCGC
>JANLZT010000339.1:0-5346 GCA_031366465.1 Betaproteobacteria bacterium
TGGCGCCGGTGCCCCGGCCGGCAAAGCGCAGGCTGTGCAGGTCGGTGCCGCCCATCGCGGCGTCCACCCGCCGCAGCACGGCGGCGGCGTCGGGTGCCGGTGGCTGGCTGCTGCAGGCGGCCAGGGCCAGGATCAGCGGCAGGGCCAGCGCGGCCAGGCGGCTGCGGCGTGCTGGCTGGCGGCGAGTGGCGGGGCGGTGGGGGCAGGGCGTCATCATGGGCGGGCTCCGTGCAGTGGTGGGGGAACAGCGGGATGCCGCAGGCTCGCACCGACCGGCGCCCAGCGCAACAGGGAAAGCGCCGCCCCGGGCTGTGGAATATTCGGCCCCTGCCGCCGCGCCAGGCCTTGGCGCCTGCGCAACTGGGATCAGGGCCTCAGCTCGAACAGCGCCGAGCCGTCGCCGTTGTCCTTGACCAGCGTGATCTGCGGGTAGCGCGCCAAGTGGGCCAGACCGCCGCTGCCCGACAAGAAGCGCAGCTTGACGCCCGGCACCGGCAGGATGCGCCAGTTGTTGTCGGCCGCCGGGTCGAGCGTGGTGGCGCTGCGCATGTACTGCACAAGCGCCTCGCGGTTCTCGTCCGGGGCGTCCATGACGATGTTCTTGCCGTCCAGCCCGGGGAAGTTGCCGCCGCCCGAGGCCCGGTAGTTGTTGGTCACCACCACAAAGCGGGCCGCGTCGTCCAAGGGCTGGCCCTGGTATTGCAGGTTGGCGATGCGGTGGGACGCTGGCGCCACCAGCTTGCCATCTGTTCCATAACGCGCAGCCTGGGTGACATCGATCTGGTAGCTGACGCCGTCGAGGGTGTCGAAGTTGAAGGTCGGGAAGGCATCGTTGATCAGGTTCTGCTCGGCCGCGCCGGCCGCATCGATGCGGTTGAAGGCCCCGGCCGACATCTCCAGCCACTCACGCACCGTCGCCCCGGTCACCCGCACCGCCTTGATGGTGTTGGGGTAGATGTAGAGATCGGCCACATGGCGGATCGACAGCCGGCCGGCGGGGATGTCGGTGTAGTAAGTCCAGCCCTGGCGGCCACCGGCCTTGAAGGGCGCGGCGGCTGACAGCAGCGGCAGGCCCTCGAACTCGGTGCCGGCCAGCGCCCGCCTGGCATAGGCGAGCTGCGCCTGCGACACGATCTGCACCGACGGGTCATCGGCCACCTGGGCGAAGTAGCTGGTGATAGCGGTGCGGGTCTGCGCCACCTCGCCGCGCACATAGGCCAGCGTGCCGGCATGCTCGGCGGCGATCAGCTCGGCCACCTTCGGATCGGCCTCGACCAGCGGCTTGCGGCTGGCGCGGTCAAAGACCGGGCGGATCTCGGCCCGGCTGTTGACCACCTTCCAGGCACCGCCGCTGTTGTCCAGTGTCAGGTCCACCACGCCCAGGTGGTCGCCCCAGCGCCCGGGCATCACCGCCGCCACGCCGTTGATGCTGCCGCGCGCCAGGTCCACCTGGGGGTAGGCCGCGAAGAAGGCGCCGGGAAATTCTCCGTGCGAATGGCCGAACAGGATCGCGTCGATGCCCGGCACCTCGGCCAGCCTGGCCACCGAGTTCTCGGCAAAGCGCGCCGTCTCGCCGCGCTCGAAGCCCGAGTGCGGGATCGCCACCACCAGCTGCGCGCCCTTGGCCCGCAGCTCGGGCACCAGGCGCTGGGCGGTCTCCACGATGTCACGCACCGTCACTTTGCCGGCCAGGCTCTGCTGGTCCCACAGCATGATCTGCGGCGGCACGAAGCCGATCACGCCGATCTTGATCGGGTGGCGGGCGCCCGCCTCGTCGGTGAAGCTGCGGTCCAGGATCACATAAGGCGTGAAGGCGTGGGGCGCCTGGGCGGCGGTTTGGCCGGCGCCGGTGTCGAGATGCACATTGGCGTTCACGTACGGGAAGGCGGCGGTGGCCAGCGCCTGGCGCAGGTAAGGCAAGCCGTAGTTGAACTCGTGGTTGCCGATGTTGGCGGCGTCCACCCCCAGCCAGTTGAGTACCTTGAAGGCCGGGTGCACCTGGCCTGGCGCCAGCGGCTGCACCCGGGCCACAAAGTCACCCAGCGGGCTGCCCTGCAGCAGGTCGCCGTTGTCGAACAGCAGCGAGTTCTTGACCTCGGCGCGGGCCGCCTTGATCAGCGTGGCGGTGCGGGCCAGGCCGAAGTTTTCGACGGGCTTGTCCTGGTAGTAATCAAAGCTGAGCAGGTTCATGTGCACATCGGTGGTCTCCAGCAGGCGCAGGCGCAACTCGGCGGCTTGGGCGGGCACCCAAGTGGCGAGCAGGGCGCCCAATGCAAGGCGCGCCAGGCCCATCACGGGGTGGCGCCGACGCGGGTGGACGGTGAGCGGGCAAGGCATGGGGTGGTGCATGGGATCCCTTTCAGATGCGCTCGTTGCCAGGGCCTGGCGAAGCCGGTTGCAAGCCTTGCGCCGATGGGGCCTGACGGGCGGCTAAAGCATAGCGCTGGTGTCGACAGCAATGCCAGATCGTTAAAACAACAAAGATATATGTATTAGCGCCAAAGAGATAACATCTTTGTCATGCCAAAGCAAGCGCAAGCCCTGGCTGAGATGCCGTCTGCCGTGCGCACAATGTTGCGCGACCTGGGCGCCAACCTGGCCATCGCGCGCAAGCGCCGCAAGCAGTCGATGCGGGCCTGGGCTGCGCGCATCGGCGTGTCCCAGCCAACGCTCAAACGCCTGGAGCAAGGCGACCCCGGCGTGGCCATGGGGATCTATGCCACCGCACTGTGGATGATCGGCCGTGCCCAGGCACTCCCGGACTTGGCTGCACCGCAGTTCGACCTGGGCGCGCTCGAGAACGAGGTGCGCGTGGCGCAAGCGAGGGCACAGCGGACTCCCATCTCGTTGGACGCCCGGCTGCGCAAGGCAGCCGCCATCGACACCCCTCAAGCCGCTGGCCCCGGCGCTCGCCGATCAAAGGGGCAGGGATGACGAGCAGGCACGACGCCGACGGCTACCAGCCGTCCGACACGCTGCATCTCTGGTGGCTGGGCAAGCCGGACCAGCCCCTGCTGATCGGCACACTGAGCATGGTGCGCGCCTTGAAGGGGGTGTCTTTGCGCTACGGCCCGGCCTGGCTGCGGGCGGGCTTTGCCCTCAGCGAGGATTTGCCGCTGGTCGAAGGCGAGCGCCTCCCCATTGAGAAGGAGACCGCGGCCGGCGCGGTCGACGATGCGCGGCCTGACCGTTGGGGTGAACGTGTCATCCGCCACCTCGATCGCCCGGCCCGGTTGTCGCTGATGGAGTTCCTGTACTTCGCAGGCGATGACCGATTCGGCGCGCTGGGCGTTTCCACCTCGGCCGAGCACTACCTGCCGCGACGGCTCGGGCCCTTGCCGGTGCTGGCCGACGTGGCACAAATGGCGGATCTGGTGCGTCAGGTACTGGCGGGTGAAGCTGTCGCGCCGGCCCAGCGCCGCTTGATCGCGCCCGGTGTCTCGATGGGGGGCGCCCGACCGAAGGCCTTGCTGGCCATGGACGGCCAGCCCTGGGTGCTGAAGTTCACCGAGCCTGGCGAGGCGGTGGACATGCCGCTGGTCGAGCACGCCGCCATGACGCTGGCCGCCATGGCCGGCATCCGGGTGGCGGCCACGCGGCCGATCCGTCTGGCTGCCGGGCATGCGGTGGCGGTGCAGCGTTTCGACCGGGCCGGTGGCCAGCGCCTGCATGCCCTGTCTGCCAAGGTGGCGCTCCAGGCGGCCGGCGAAGCCATGGGCTATCCCGAACTGGCCCAAGTGCTGCGCCGGCGCGGTGTGGCCGATGCCGGGCGGGGCAGGGCGCAAATGCAGGAGCTGTTTCGGCGCATGGTCTTCAACATCCTGATCGACAACACCGACGATCACGAGAAGAACCATGTCCTGCTGATGACCGACCGCGGCGACTACGAACTGTCGCCGGCCTTTGATGTGTTGCCCGCCGGCCATGCCTTGGGTTACCAGCAGATGCGCGTGGGGCGCGACATGGCCGACGCCACGCTGGCCAATGCGCTGTCGGAGCACCCCCAGTTTGGGCTTGATCGCCGCGAGGCCGAAGCCCAGCTTGGCCGGGTGGCCCAAGTCGTCGAACACTGGAAACAGCACTTTACGGCCATCGGCGTGCGTGATGCCGACGTCCAATGGCTGGCCCAGCAGATCGACCGGCCCTTCCTGGCAGACCAGAGGCGGGCCTGGTGCGTGACGCGCTGAGTGCCATCTGCGGGGCCACTGCCAGCTCAGTGATAGTCCTCTTCGCGTTGGTGCCGCAGCGCCAGCACCACCACGCTGGATAGGCTGGCGATTTCGTAGAGCGCGACGTAGCCGCTGGCGCCGAACGGGATGATGAGTTCTCGCCGTGTCGGGCTCTTGCCAGCCTTGCGAAAGCTGTAGGGCGTTGTGGCCAACTGGTTCAGAGCGGTAGTGCGGACGGCCTTGATGGCGTCTTGAGCCAGGGCCAGGTCTTCTAGCGTCTCGGCCCTGTCGAGCAGAAAGTCAAAGAGGCGGGCCAAGTCGTCTTCGGCCGCCGCGCTGAAGCGAACGTCCAAGCTCATCCAGCCAGCTGCTTGCGCTTGGCGTCCAGCTTGGCTTGCAGTTTGGCCAGGACTTCATCTGTGGACGCTGACACGCCGGTGCTCTGGTAGTGGTCCCAGGCGGCTTGGCCGCGCTCATGGAAGCGCGTTTGCACGCGCCGGAACGCCACGGCGTTGCGGACCGAGGCTTCGACGAAGCCGGAGAGGGTCTCGCCCGGTTGCAGCACGGCCTCAAGCTCGGCGCGCAAGGCCGGCTCGACACGGACTTGGGGAATGACGGCGGATTTCATGATCGGCAGTGTATTGCGTTTGCGTTGCGGGCGCCGATTGTCGTTGGTGGCGGTGTCCAATGGGTTCGTCACGTCGCCGCGCTGACCTAAGCAGCGAGATCGTCTTGGCCTGAGGTAGATGCCGGGCGGGCGCAGCATGGGGAGGTGCATGTCGGTCCTGTGTGTCAGCGAGAGCTTGGTGCCTCACCCATCGAGCCATCAGATCAAGGTCAAAGCGTTTTTGCCACCCGGCACGGCATCCACCACCAGGCGCTGGTCCAGGCTGGCCAGGCGCCCACCGTGGGCTTGGGCCAGTGCCAGCAGGTAGCTGTCGGTGACCTGGCTGTGGCTGGACAGGCGGGCCGTGTCCAAGTGCGCCGGGTCCAGCATGCTGACCGTATCAGCCCAGAACCGGTGGCCCGTCAGCGCCCGCAGCGCGAGCAGGATGGGGGCCACTGCTGCCGGTGATCCCGGGGAATTGGGGTAGCGGGGGTGGCCGACGATGCGCAGCAGGCCGTTCTCGGTGATGGGGCAGGTGGCAAAACTGTGCTTGCCGACCTGGGCGAACCA
>JANLZT010000363.1:0-2005 GCA_031366465.1 Betaproteobacteria bacterium
CGGCGCAAGGAGGTTTTTTCATGAGTGTCGGCATCGAGTTTCAGCAGGTCAGCAAGCGCTACGGCGGGCCGGCGTCGCCGCTGGTGGTCAGGGCCATAGCCTTCCAGGTGCCGCGCGGCACGCTGACCACCTTGCTGGGCCCGTCGGGCTGCGGCAAGACCACCACGCTGCGCCTGATCGCCGGGCTCGAATCCCCCAGCGCCGGCCGCATCCTGATCGACGGCCAGGACGTGACCACCCTGGGCCCGGCCGAGCGCAATGTCAGCATGGTGTTCCAGAGCTATGCGCTGTTCCCGCACCTGGACGTGATCCACAACGTGGGCTATGGCCTGAGCGTCACGGGGGTCAGCCGCGATGAGACCCAGCGCCGCGCCCGCAATGCGCTGGCCCTGGTGGGCCTGGACGGTTTCGATGGCCGCTCCACCGGCGAGCTATCAGGCGGCCAGCAGCAGCGGGTGGCGGTGGCCCGGGCGCTGGTGTTGGAGCCCTCGGTGATGCTGTTCGACGAGCCGCTGTCCAACCTCGACGCCCGCCTGCGCCGCAGCATGCGCGAAGAAATCCGCGCGCTGCAGCAGCGGCTGAAGCTGACGGTGGCCTATGTCACCCACGACCAGGCCGAGGCCCTGGCGGTGAGCGACCAGATCATCGTGATGGACCAGGGCCGCATTGCCCAGGCCGGCACGCCGCAGCAGCTGTATGAGCAGCCGGCCAGCGTGTTCGTGGCCGGCTTCATGGGCGAGGCCATGCTGTTCGACGCCCAGGTGCAGCCCGACGGCCAGGTGCAACTGGGCCCGCTGCGCTTTGCGCCGGGCCGTGCGGTGGCGCCGGGCCCGGCCAAGGTGGCGGTGCGGCCCGAGGCCTGGCAGGTGGGCCCGGCCGGCGGCGCTGGCCTGGCCGGCACGCTGAGCAAGACCGCCTACCTGGGCAGTTTTCGGGTGCTGAGCTTCGAGACCGCACTGGGCGCGGTGTTCGTGGTGCTGCCCGAGGCGGCGCAGCGCTGGGCGCCGGGCGACGTCGCCACGCTCAGCCTGGGCGCGGGTGGCGTGTCGGTGGTGGCGGCGACACCTGCGTTGGCCGGTAACCCGGCTGAAACTGGCCCGCCGGTGGAAGGGTTCTAATTGCGGCTGCCCCCCATTCGCTCCCATTCGCTCCCATTCGCTCCCTAATGGCGCGCCACCCGCGATCCCCCATGAACCAGCTCGACCAGCTCAAACAGTTCACCACCGTGGTGGCGGACACCGGCAACTTCAAGCAACTGGCGCAGTTTGCGCCGCAGGATGCCACCACCAACCCGTCGCTGATCCATGCCCACTACAAACACTTTGGCATCACTACTGAGGTGATGGGCGCCAGCTTCCGCAATGTGGGCCAGATCACCGCGCTGGCCGGCTGCGACCTGCTGACCATCAGCCCCGATCTGCTGGCCCAGTTGCAGGCCAGTGACGCACCGCTGCCGCGCCGGCTGAGCCCGGCCATCGGCGCCCAAGCCGACCTGCCGGCCGTGCACCACAGCGAGGCCAGCTTCCGCTATGCCCACAACGACGACGCCATGGCCACCGACAAACTGGCCGAGGGCATCCGCGCCTTTGCGGCCGACTCCGCCAAGCTCGACCTTTTGATCCAGGGGCTCTAGAGATGGACGACCACCCACGCTGCGACACCACCATCGCCTGGGCCGCGCTGCAAGGCCACTTTGAGGCCCATGGCCGGGGCCTGGACCTGCGCGAGGCCTTTGCCCGCGATCCCCAACGCTTCGAGGCGCTGTCGCTGCAGGCGCCCGAGGTGTTTGCCGATTTGTCCAAGAACCTGTGGGACTTGAAGACCCGCAAGCTGCTGACCGAGCTGGCCCGCGAGATCGACCTGGAAGCCCGGCGCGACGCGATGCTGGCCGGTGCGCCCATCAACACCACCGAGGGCCGGGCGGTGCTGCACACCGCGTTGCGCGCGCCGCGCGGCCAGGGTTTGTTCTCGGACGAGGTGCACGGCGTGCTGGACCGGATGCTGG
>JANLZT010000349.1:0-2392 GCA_031366465.1 Betaproteobacteria bacterium
CCTGCCCGATGGCCGCAGCGGCATGTCGGTGGGCGTGCTGGGCGGCCGCATCAAAGAGGTGCAGCCGGGCTGGACGGCGCCGGCCCATGAGGTGGTGGACGCCGGTGGCCTGCTGCTGTCGCCGCCCTTCGTCGATGCCCATTTCCACCTGGATGCCACGCTGTCCTATGGCCTGCCGCGCATCAATGCCAGCGGCACGCTGCTGGAGGGCATTTCGCTGTGGGGCGAGTTGAAGCCGCAACTGACCCACGACGCCCTGGTCGAACGCGCGCTGGCCTATTGCGACTGGGCCGTGGCCCAGGGCCTGCTGGCCATCCGCAGCCATGTGGATGTCTGCGACGACAGGCTGCTGGCGGTGCAGGCGCTGCTGGACGTCAAGCGCCAGGTGGCGCCTTACCTTGATTTGCAACTGGTGGCCTTCCCGCAGGACGGTGTGCTGCGATCCCCCGGCGCGCTGGCCAACCTCAAGCGCGCGCTCGATCTGGGCGTGGATGTCGTCGGCGGCATCCCGCACTTTGAGCGCACGTATGCGCAAGGCACGGCCAGCGTCACCCTGCTGTGCGAAGAGGCCGCCCGGCGCGGCCTGCCGGTGGACATGCACTGCGACGAGAGCGACGACCCACTGTCGCGCCACATCGAGACGCTGGCGGCCGAGTGTGAACGTTTAGGCCTGCAAGGCCGGGTGGTGGGCTCGCATGTCACCAGCCTGCACTCGATGGACAACTACTGCGCTTCGAAACTGCTGCCGCTGATCGCGGAAAGCGGCTTAGGGGTGGTCGCCAACCCGCTGATCAACATCACGCTGCAAGGCCGCCACGACAGCTACCCCAAACGGCGTGGCATGACCCGCGTGCCCGAGCTGTTGGCCGCCGGGGTGCCGGTGGCCTTTGGCCACGACTGCGTGATGGACCCCTGGTACAGCCTGGGCCAGGCCTGCATGCTCGACGTCGCCAGCATGGGCCTGCATGTGGCCCAGATGACCGGCCAGACGGCGATGCGCCAGTGTTACGCGGCCGTCACCGAGACACCGGCCAAGCTGCTGGGCCTGAGCGGCTATGGCATCGCACCCGGCTGCCAAGCTGACCTGGTGCTGCTGCAGGCCCAGGATGTGGTCGAGGCCATCCGCCTGCGCGCCACCCGCTTGAAGGTCTGGCGGCGCGGTGCGCTGGTGGCCAGCACGCCGGCCCGCACGGCGGTGATGCGCCTGCCCGGCCGGCCGACCGGTGTGGATTTCTTGATGAACTCACCTACCCAAGCAGGAGCCTGAGATGAGCCATGAACAAACCCTGATCCGCGGCGGCACGGTGGTCAACGCCGACCGCGAGTTCCGCGCCGATGTGCTGTGCGCCGGCGGCAAGATCGCGGCCGTTGGCGCCAACCTGGCCGCGCCAGCGGGCGCCCAGGTGCTGGATGCCGGTGGCCGCTACGTGATGCCCGGCGGCATCGACCCGCACACCCATATGCAGCTGCCCTTCATGGGCACCGTCACCCGCGACGACTTCTACAGCGGCACCGCAGCCGCGCTGGCCGGTGGCACCACCACCATCATCGACTTCGTGATCCCCGACCCGCAAGAGCCGCTGATCGACGCCTACCGCAAATGGCGGGGCTGGGCCGAGAAGGCGGCCAGCGACTACAGCTTCCATGTGGCCGTCACCTGGTGGGGCGACAGCGTGCACCGCGACATGGGCACCCTGGTGCGCGACGAAGGCGTCAACAGCTTCAAGCACTTCATGGCCTACAAGAACGCCATCATGTGCGACGACGAGACCCTGGTGAATAGCTTCAAGCGCGCGTTGGAGCTGGGCGCCATGCCCACCGTGCATGCCGAAAACGGTGAGCTGGTCTATTTGCTGCAGGCGGCGATGTTGGCCAAGGGCATCCAGGGCCCCGAGGGCCATCCGCTGAGCCGCCCGCCCGCCGTGGAGGCCGAGGCCGCCCAACGCGCCATCGCGATTGCCGATGTGCTGAACGTGCCGATCTATGTGGTGCATGTCAGCTGCGCCGAAAGCGCTGACGCGATTGCCCGCGCCCGCGCCCGCGGCCAGCGCGTCTATGGCGAGGTGCTGGCCGGCCACCTGACGCTGGACGACAGCGTCTACCGCAACCCGTCATTCGAGTACGCCGCCGGCCATGTGATGAGCCCGCCCTTCCGCCCGGCCGGCCACAGCCAGATGCTGTGGCGCGGCCTGCAATCGGGCAATCTGCAGACCACCGCCACCGACCACTGCACCTTCTGCGCCGAGCAAAAGGCCGCCGGCCGGGACGACTTCAGCAAGATCCCCAATGGCTGCGGCGGGGTTGAAGAGCGCCTGGCCGTGCTGTGGCACGAGGGCGTCAACGGCGGCCGGCTGACGCCGAGTGAGTTTGTCGCGGTCACCTCGGCCAATGC
>JANLZT010000475.1:0-2203 GCA_031366465.1 Betaproteobacteria bacterium
ACCCAATGGGCGGCGATGTGCGGCGCATCTTCAGCGCGGCGATGTTCCCGCCGGCGCCGGGCCAGGCGGCGCCGCCCGGCTACCTCTATGTGGTACTGGACGGCGGCGCCCGCGCGGCGGTGGCCGGGCAGGTCAGCCTGCGGCGGGTGTGGTGGGGCGCGGCCGTGGCGGCTGCGGTCGGCCTGCTGGGCACCTTGCTGCTGGGCGGGCTGACCTTCCGCCGCCTGACCCGGCCGCTGCACAGCCTGGCCCGCCACATGCAGGCCTTCAAGCTGCCCAGCCATGCTGGCGATCCCAGCCCGCCCGCGCCAGCGCAGCCCGCCTCCGGTGATGAGATCAGCGCGATTGCCAGCGCCTACCAAGGCATGACCCGGCGCATCGAACTGCAGGCCCGCCGTGAGCAGCAACAAGCCAACGCCCACCGCGAAATGATGGCCAGCGTGGCGCACGACCTGCGCACCCCGCTGACCGCCTTGCACGGCCACCTGGAGGCCTTGGCGTCGCCCGCCGGTGTCCACGCTGGCGATGGCACTGCAGCGCCAACCCCCAACGCGCCGCACCGGCAACGACTGCTGGACGCCGCGCTGGCCCAAAGCAACAAGGTGCGGCGCCTGTCCCAGCAGTTGTTCGAGCTGGCGGCGCTGCAATCGGACCACCAGGTGCTGCACCGCGAGCGCTTCAACCTGGATGAGCTGGTCACCGACGCGGTGCAGAAGTTCGAACTGGGCCAGCAGCCGCCGCCGGTGACCCTGGCCGGCACCCCGCCGGGCCCGCTGGCGCTGGACGGTGACCTGCAGTTGATCGAGCGGGCCCTGACCAACCTGATCGACAACGCGATGCGCCATGCCCCCGGCCCGCAGCCAGTGCGGGTGAGCCTGCGGCGCGAGGGCGGCCAGGCGCAGATCCTGGTGGAAGACGCCGGCCCCGGCCTGCCGGCCGAGCTGCTGCGCCGGCTGGACGCCCAAGGCTCGCTGCGCGACCCGCCGATCCAGCGCCGGCCCGGCCCGGCCGGCGGCATCGGCGGCCTGGGCCTGGCGATTGCCCAGCGGGTGGCCCTGCTGCACGGCGGCAGCCTGCTGCCGCTGCCAGCGCCGCAGGGCGGCACGCGGCTGTGCCTGGCGCTGCCGCTGGCAGCTTAGTGCACCACCCGCCCGAACTCGAACACCCCGTCTTTGACATCCACCGGCACCACGTCCTTGGGGCCAAAACGGCCTTGCAGGATCAGCTTGGCCACCGGGTTCTCGATGCGGGCCTGGATCGCGCGCTTGAGCGGCCGGGCGCCAAACACCGGGTCGAAGCCGACCTTGGCAATCTCGGCCACCGCCTCTTCCGACACCTCCAGCTTCATCTCCAGCTTCTCCAGCCGGCCCTCCAGCAACCTCAACTGGATGCGGGCAATCGACTTGATGTTGGCCTCGTCCAGCGCGTGGAAGACCACCGTCTCGTCGATGCGGTTCAGGAACTCGGGCCGGAAATGCGCCTTCACCTCGCCCCAAACCGCCTCGCGGATCAGCTCGCTGTCCTGGCCGGCCATCTGCATGATCATGTGTGAGCCCAGGTTGCTGGTCATCACGATCACGGTGTTCTTGAAGTCCACGGTGCGGCCCTGGCCGTCGGTCAGGCGGCCATCGTCCAGCACCTGCAACAACACATTGAAGACATCCGGGTGGGCTTTTTCCACCTCGTCGAGCAACAGCACGCAGTAGGGCTTGCGCCGCACCGCTTCAGTCAGCGTGCCGCCCTCGTCATAACCCACATAGCCCGGCGGCGCACCGATCAGGCGCGACACGCTGTGCTTTTCCATGAACTCGCTCATGTCGACGCGGATCATGCGGTCCTCGCTGTCAAACAAGAAGCCCGCCAGCGCCTTGCACAACTCGGTCTTGCCGACCCCCGTGGGGCCCAGGAACAAGAAGCTGCCGAGCGGCCGGTTCGGGTCGCTCAAGCCCGCGCGTGAGCGACGGATCGCGTCGGCCACCGCGACGATGGCCTCGTCCTGGCCCACCACGCGCTGGTGCAGCTTGTCCTCCATCTGCAGCAGCTTGTCGCGCTCACCCTGCAGCAGCTTGGAGACAGGGATGCCGGTGGCGCGCGAGACCACCTCGGCGATCTCCTCGGCGCCCACCATGGTGCGCAGCAGTTGCGGGCCGCCGGTGCCGTCCTTGGCGCCCTTGGTCTTGCCGCTTTCCTTGGTTTGGGCTTC
>JANLZT010000535.1:0-4451 GCA_031366465.1 Betaproteobacteria bacterium
CAGCAGGCAGGCGGCGTCGGCTTGCCGATACCGCGCCTTGGCGGCAAGTGCGCCGTCGGCGGGCGCCGTAGCCGCCACCCAACTGGCATCGTCAAAGCGCAGGCTCATCGATTGCAGCCAGGGGTGGCCATGGCCTTGCACGACGATCAGGGCATTTCGGCCCAAGTCCTTGCGGGCCACGAACCAGGGCGCGTGTGCACCGGCGCCGCGGGCGGCCCCACGCTCTTTCACCCCGCCGATGCCCAGGCCCTGGCGCTGGCCCAGGGTGTAGAAGCTCAGGCCCAGGTGCTGGCCCAGCGTGCGGCCGCGGTCATCGATGATCGGCCCGGGCTGGTGGCTCAAGTAGCGGTTGAGAAATTCACGGAACGGCCGCTCGCCGATGAAGCAGATGCCGGTCGAGTCCTTCTTCCTCGCGTTGGGCAGGCCGGCCTGCGCCGCGATGCGCCGCACCTCGGTCTTGGGCAGCTCGCCCACCGGGAACCAGGTCTTGGCCAGTTGCGCCTGCGTCAGGCGGTGCAAAAAGTAGCTCTGGTCCTTGAGCGGGTCCAGGCCTTTGAGCAATTCGAAGGCCGCCGCCTGCTCGCGCACCCGGGCATAGTGCCCGGTGGCAATCTTGTCGGCACCCAGGCGCATCGCGTGGTCGAGAAAGGCCTTGAACTTGATCTCGGCATTGCACAGCACGTCGGGGTTGGGGGTGCGGCCGGCCTGGTACTCGCGCAGGAACTCGGCAAACACCCGGTCCTTGTAGTCGGCGGCAAAGTTGACATGCTCGATCTCGATGCCGATCACGTCGGCCACCGCTGCGGCGTCCACGAAGTCGATGTTGGACGAGCAGTACTCGCTGTCGTCGTCGTCCTCCCAGTTCTTCATGAAGACGGCGACCACCTCGTGCCCCTGTTGCTTGAGCAGCCAGGCGGTGACGGCCGAATCAACGCCGCCGGACAGGCCGACGACCACGCGCGCGAGTTTCATGCCGCCGATTGTCCCTGGCGGCGCTTGCCAGTGGCCTCAGGCCGGCTCAAACCCGCAGGAAGCGGCCGTCGTCCAGCCGCCGCACGCGGCCGTCGGCCAGCAGCTCGTCCAGGTGCAGGCCAATGCTGCGGCGCTCAGCGCAATCGACCCACAGCGCAGCGTGCCCGGGCGGGTAGAGCAGGCCTTGGCGCACCAGCGCATCCAGGCTTTGCGGCCCCGGCGCCAGCAGCGCCAGCAAGCGATCGGTGCGCTCGTCGATCTTGCCGGCAAAGGCGGCCAACTGGTCCAGGAAGTCGGCCCTGTCGGTGATCACCGCGCGGTGGTGCGAGGTGACCCAGACCCGCGCGTCCAGCCCGGCCACCGCCTTCAAGGTTTGCCGGAACTGCGCCAGGCTGGACGTGGCATCGCCGTAATAGGGCCCGAAGCCCGACAGGTCGATGTCGCCGATGAAGGCCAGGCCCACGCTGTCGACCAGCAGCGCGCAATGGCCGGCGGTGTGGCCGGGCAGGTGCTGGGCGCGGATGCCCACGCCGCCGCCCAGGTCCCAGGTGGCGCCGTCGGCAAATGCGGTGGCGTCGGGGCGGGGCTGGTAGTTGAAATCCTGCTCGATCTGGGCCTTCAGCGCGGCCAGCACCGGCGCCGGGTAGCCATAGTGGGCTGACAAGCCGGCCCAGCTTTGCGCCGCTGCCAGATCGGCCTGGTGCACCTGCACGGCAGCGTTTGGCAGGCGGTGCAGGCCGGCCATGTGGTCCTCGTGCACATGGCCCAGGATGACCAGATCCACCCCGTCAAAGTCGGGCCCGATGCGGTTGGCCACCTGGGGCGTGTCAAAGGCCACACGCAGATCGGCCCCCTGCACCAGCACCTGGTTGCCGTCGGGGTATTTGCCTGACTTTTCACCCAGGTGCACGGCCACCGGGCCAAAGCGCAGGACGGGCCCCGGGGTTGCGGCCATCAAGCCAGCCGCCAGGGTTGCTGCAATGAGGCATCGGCCTGCACCGCATCCAGCGCATGGCGCACGCCGGCCTGGTGGTCGGCGATGCAGCGCAGCACCAGCGGGCTGCGCAGGCGGTGGGCCTGGGCCCGCAGCGCATCGGGCGTGAGCCACAGGCTGCGCACGATGGGTTGATCCAGGGCCCGGCCGGCCTCGGGCTCGCCCACCGTGCCGATGTAGGCAAAGCGCAGGTAGGTGATGTCCTCGGCCGGTTGGCCGGCCTGCGCCTGGCGCTCAAACCGCGCCAGATAGACCCCCAGCAAGGCCTGTGGCACAAAGGCGCGGGCGGTCTCTTCCAGGCACTCGCGCACCACCGCCTGCAGCGGCGACTCGCCCGGGTCAAGGTGGCCGGCGGGCTGGTTCAGGCGCAGGCCTTCGGGCGTGCGCTCCTCCACCAGCAGGTAGCGGCCGGCGCGCTCGGCCACCGCCGCCACGGTGACGCTGGGCTTCCAACGGGCATTGCTCATCGGCGCATCGTAACGGCGGCGGTCGGTGGTGGCCGGCGGCACCGCCCGCCCGGCCAGCCCATTGATCTCGGGTAAGCTTCCCGCAGGAGCCGCTGCATTTCAGACTGCGGGCCTTGAGGAGATCTCCATGCACATAGGCGTTCCGCTTGAGACAGCGGCGGGTGAAGCCCGCGTGGCGGTCACCCCCGAGACGGCCAAGAAGCTCAGCGCCCAGGGCCACACGGTGCAGGTGCAGTCGGGCGCCGGCCTGACTGCCAGCGTCACCGACCAGGCCTATGCCGCAGCCGGCGCCCAGATCACCGACCGCGCGGGCGCGCTGGGCGCTGATCTGGTGCTCAAGGTGCGCTCGCCCGATGCCGCCGAGCTGGCGCTGATGAAGCCCGGCGCCACGCTGGTGGGCATGCTCAACCCCTTTGATGCGGCCGGCCTGGCCGCGCTGGCCGGCGCCGGCCTGACCAGTTTTGCGCTGGAGGCCGCACCCCGCACCACCCGGGCCCAGAGCATGGACGTGCTGAGCAGCCAGGCCAATATCGCCGGCTACAAGGCGGTGATGATGGCGGCTGACAAGTACCAGCGCTTCTTCCCGATGCTGATGACGGCCGCCGGCACCGTGAAGGCCGCGCGGGTGGTGATCCTGGGCGTGGGCGTGGCCGGCCTGCAGGCGATTGCCACCGCAAAGAGGCTGGGCGCGGTGATCGAGGCCTCCGACGTGCGGCCATCGGTCAAGGAGCAGGTCGAATCGCTGGGCGGCAAGTTCATCGAGGTGTCCTATGACACCCCCGAGGAGAAAGAAGCCGCTGAGGGCGTGGGCGGCTATGCCAAGCCGATGCCGCCGTCCTGGCTGGCGCGCCAGCAGCTGGAGGTGGCCAAGCGGATCGCCGCCGCCGACATCGTCATCAGCACCGCGCTGATCCCCGGCCGCGCCGCGCCCACGCTGATCACCGAGGCGATGGTGCAGGCCATGAAGCCAGGCAGCGTGATCGTCGACATCGCCGCCGGCAAGGGCCCCAACGGCGGTGGCAATTGCCCCTTGTCAGAGGCCGACAAGACCGTGCAAAAACACGGCGTGACGATCATCGGCGAGACCAATCTGCCGGCGCTGGTGGCGGCCGATGCGTCGGCGCTGTATGCCCGCAACGTGCTGGATTTTTTGAAGCTGGTGCTGGCCAAGGATGCCGCGGCCGTGGCGGTGCCCATGGACGATGACATCGTTGCGGCCTGCCTGATGACGCAGGGCGGTGGCGTCTTGCGCAAGCCCTGAGAAGAACATCAAGGACAAACCATGGACATCCTCAGCCCCACCATCACCAACCTGATCATCTTCGTGCTGGCCATCTACGTCGGCTACCACGTCGTCTGGACCGTCACCCCCGCGCTGCACACGCCGCTGATGGCGGTGACCAATGCGATCTCGGCCATCGTCATCGTCGGCGCCATGCTGGCCGCCGCGCTGACTGAGACCGGCCTGGGCAAGACCATGGGCGTGCTGGCGGTGGCGCTGGCGGCCGTCAACATCTTTGGCGGCTTCCTGGTCACCCGGCGCATGCTGGAGATGTTCCGGAAAAAAGAGAAGAAGGCACCCGTGGCTGCGGCAGGAGACAAAGCATGAGCATGAATCTGGTCACGCTGCTTTACCTGGTGGCGAGTGTCTGCTTCATCCAGGCCCTCAAGGGCTTGAGCCATCCCACCAGCTCGATCCGCGGCAACCTGTTCGGCATGGTCGGCATGGCCATTGCGATGCTCACCACCTCGGCGCTGATCGTCAAGCTGTCGCCGGGCAGCGCGGCCGGCATGGGCTGGGTGCTGCTGGGCCTGGTGGCCGGCGGGGCCTATGGCGCCTACCGCGCCAAGACCGTCGAGATGACCAAGATGCCCGAGCTGGTGGCCTTCTTCCACAGCATGATCGGCCTGGCGGCGGTGTTCATCGCGGTGGCGGCGGTGGCTGAGCCCTACGCCTTCGGCATCGTCGCCAAGGGCGAGCACATCCCTGCCGGCAACCGGCTGGAGCTGTTCCTGGG
>JANLZT010000360.1:0-3324 GCA_031366465.1 Betaproteobacteria bacterium
CAAGCTCGGGCCGCCGCTGCCCGGCCTGCCACCGGTGCTGGCCGAGGGCCAGGGCGGCCTGCTCGAGGTTGAGCTCGACCCCCAATTTGCCAGCCAGCACAGGGTCTAGTGGAGCTATAGCGAGCCGGCCGACTTCCCCAACCCCGAACTGCGCAGTGGCACGGCGGTGGCCCGCGCCAGGCTGATGGGTATCCCGGCGCCGAGCGCCTGGCCGATGTGCAGGTGATCTTCCGCCAGTGGCCCAAAGTGGCCAGCCGGCTGCACTTTGGCTCGCGGCTGGCCTTCGGCAATGACGGCCGGCTGTTCATCACGCTGGGTGAGCGCTACACCCGCAAGGACGATGCGCAGACCCTGGACAACCACCTGGGCAAGGTGCTGCGCATCGAGGCCGACGGCCGGGTGCCGGCCGACAACCCGCTGGTAGGCCGCGCCGGCCTGCCCGCCAATGCCAAGCTGGAAATCTGGAGCTGGGGCCACCGCAACGTGCAGGGCGCGGCGATCCACCCCGCCACCGGCGATCTGTGGACCACCGAGCATGGCCCGCAGGGCGGCGACGAGCTCAACCTCACCCTGCCCGGCCAGAACTACGGCTGGCCGGCGATCACCCATGGCCGCAACTACGTCACCGGCACCCAGATCGGCCAGGGCAGCGAGCGTGCCGACGTCGCGCCGCCGGTGCTGCACTGGGAGCCGCTGTCGATCGCACCCAGCGGCATGGCCTTCTTGACCAGTGAGCGCTACCCGGGCTGGCAGGGCCAGCTCTTCATCGGCAGCCTGCGCGCCGAGGCGCTGATCCGCATCGAGCTGGACGGCCGCAAAGCGCTGCGCCAGGAGCGCCTGCTCAAGACCCTGAACGAGCGCATCCGCGACGTCCGCCAGGGCCCCGACGGCTACCTCTATCTGCTGACCGACAACCCCGACGGGCGGGTGCTGCGGGTGCTGCCCTGAACCCGCTGAGGCCGACATGACCCACGACCATGACCACGATCACCACAACCATGACCACGACGACGACCACGATCACGAGCACAGCATGCTGGGCGAGATGGACCTGCGGGTGCGGGCGCTGGAATCGCTGCTGACCGAGAAGGGCTACATCGACCCGGCCGCGCTGGATGTGCTGATCGACACCTACCAGACCCGCATCGGCCCGCGCAACGGTGCCAGGGTGGTGGCCCGGGCCTGGACAGACGCCACCTTCCACGACTGGCTGCTGCAGGACGCCACGGGGGCCATCACCTCACTCGGCTACAGCGGACGCCAGGGTGAGCACATGGTGGCAGTCGCCAACACCCCCGCGCAACACAACTTGGTGGTCTGCACCCTGTGCAGTTGCTACCCCTGGCCGGTGCTGGGCCTGCCGCCCACCTGGTACAAGAGCGCGCCCTACCGGGCCCGCGCGGTGCGCGACCCACGCGGCGTGCTGGCCGACTTTGGCGTGGTGCTGCCCGAGACCACCGCCTTAAGGGTCTGGGATTCCACCGCCGAAGTGCGCTACCTGGTGATCCCGCAGCGCCCGGCGGGCAGCCACGGGCTGGACGAGGCCGCGCTGGCCGCGCTGGTGACACGCGATTCGATGATCGGATGCGGCCTGGCCTTGCTGCCGGGCGCCGCAGAGGCGGCACCGTGAGCTACCAGACCCAAGCCGATCTCGGCGGTCAGCCCGGCTTGGGCCCGGTGCTGCCCGAGCCCGAGGGCGCGCTGTGGCATGCCGCGTTCGAGCCCCGCGCGCTGGCGTTGACGCTGGCGATGGGCGCCACCGGTGCCTGGAACATCGACCAGAGCCGGGCCTGCCGCGAAACCCAGCCTGGCTACCCGCGGCTCAGCTACTACCGCCTGTGGCTGGCCGCGCTGCAGCGCCTGATGCTGGCGCGTGGCCTGGTGAGCGAGGCCGAGCTGGCCAGCGGCCACGCGCTGCAGCCCGCAAAACCCGTGCCCCGGGTGCTGGCCGCCGCCGACGTGCCGGCCACGCTGGCCCGCGGCGCGTCCACCGCCCGCGCCTGCACGCTGGCGGCGCGCTTTGCGGTGGGCGACCGCGTTCGCACCCGGGCTGGCCCGGTGCCCCACCACACCCGCCTGCCCGGCTATGCCCAGGGCCGCAGCGGGGTGGTTGAGCGCCTGCACGGCTGCCATGTGTTTGCCGACAGCAACGCGCAAGGCCTGGGTGAACAGCCGCAGTGGCTGTACAGCGTGGCCTTTGACGGCCGCACGCTGTGGCCCGAGGCCCAGCCCGGCTTGACGGTGTCGGTGGATGCCTGGGACAGCTACCTCGAACCCGACCCTGCGGCGGCGCCCAGCTTGTCTGCCACCACTGGGAGCCCCGCATGATCGATCTGCAGCACTGCCCTGGCCTGCCGCTGGGGCCCACCAGCACCGACGGCCAGCCCGGCCCGGTGTTTGACCAGCCCTGGCAGGCCCAGGCCTTTGCGATGACGCTGGCCTTGCACCAGCGCGGCCTGTTCACCTGGCCGGAATGGGCCAGCGCGCTGGCGGACCAGATCCGCGCCGCCCAGGCCGCCGGGGATGCCGACCTGGGCGACACCTACTACCGGCACTGGCTGGCCGCGCTGGAGGCCCTGCTGGAGCGCAAGGGCGCCGCCCGCGCAACGGATCTGCAGCGCCATGCCCAGGCCTGGGCCCAGGCCGCCGGGCGCACCCCGCATGGCCGGGCCATCGTGCTGCAAGCCAGCGACTTCAGGGCCTGAGAAGGCATCCCGCATGGCCCAGCCCAGCCCCAAATCGGCCGCCAACGCCACGCTGCGCCGCCACCAGGACATCGCCAGCGAGCTGCTCGGCAGCTCGTATGAAGCACTCGACCAGCGGGCTCAGAAGGTGGCCCGCCATGTGGCCGAGCGCCGCCACATCGCCCGCAACCTGGCGCAAGAGCCTGAGGCCACCGCCACCCGGGGCCAGCGCGCCGCTGACGCGGTGGCCAAGTTCGGTGGCTCGTGGACCTTTGTCGGCCTGTTCGGCCTCACCATGCTGGCCTGGGTGGCACTGAACAGTGTGCTGCTGCTGGCCAAAGGCAGCACCTTCGACCCCTACCCCTACATCCTGCTGAACCTGTTCTTGTCGATGCTGGCGGCTATCCAGGCGCCGATCATCCTGATGTCGCAGAACCGGCAGTCCGAGAAGGACCGCATCAGCGCCGAGCATGACTACGAGGTCAACCTGAAGGCCGAACTGGAGATCATGCTGCTGCACGAGAAGATTGACAGGCTGCAAGACGCCCAGTGGCGCGAGCTGCTGGCGCTGCAGACCCGCCAGCTCGACCTGTTGGAGCGGCTGGCCAGCAAGCCGTGAGTGGCTACACGTCGCGGCCCT
>JANLZT010000557.1:0-11574 GCA_031366465.1 Betaproteobacteria bacterium
TTCAAGCCCGACACCGATGTGGCGCTGCTCAACGCGATGATGAACGTGATCGTCACCGAGGGCCTGGTGGACGCCGCTTTCATCGCCAGCCGCACCATCGGCTATGACGAATTGCGCCGCAATGTGCTGGGCTACAGCCCCGAGGCGATGGCGCCGATCTGCGGCATCGCTGCCGACACCATCCGCGAGGTGGCGCGGCTGTTTGCCACCGCCAAGGCGTCGATGATTCTGTGGGGCATGGGGGTGTCGCAGCATGTGCACGGCACCGACAACGCCCGCTGCCTGATCGCGCTGTCGCTGATGACCGGCCAGATCGGCCGGCCGGGCACCGGCCTGCACCCGCTGCGCGGCCAGAACAATGTGCAAGGCGCGTCGGACGCCGGGCTGATCCCGATGATGCTGCCCGACTACCAATGGGTGGACCAGCCGGCGGTGCGCGCGCGCTTCGAGGCCGCCTGGCAACTGCCCGCCGGCACGCTGGACGCCGAGCCTGGCCTCACGGTAGTGGAGGTGATGCACGCCATCAAAGCCGGCAGCCTGCGCGGCCTCTACGTGATGGGCGAGAACCCGGCGATGTCCGACCCCGACGCCAACCATGCGCGCGAGTCGCTGGCCGCGCTGGAGCATTTGGTGGTGCAGGACATCTTCCTGACCGAGACCGCCTACCTGGCCGACGTGGTGCTGCCGGCCAGCGCCTTCCCCGAGAAAACCGGCAGCTTCACCAACACCGACCGCCTGGTGCAAATGGGCCGCCAGGCCATCGCCCCGCCCGGCGATGCGCGCCAGGATTTGTGGATCATCGGGCAGATGGCGCAGCGCCTGGGCCTGGACTGGCACTACGGCCATGTCTCAGAGGTGTTCGACGAGATGCGCCACACCATGCCCAGCATCGCCGGCATCACCTGGCAGCGGCTGGAGGCCGAGCATGCCGTCACCTACCCCTGCCGCACCGAGGGCGACCCGGGCCAGGCGGTGGTCTTCACCGACAGCTTCCCGCGCGAGGGCGGCCGGGCCCGCTTTGTGCCGGCCGACATCATCCCGGCCGACGAGCGGCCGGACGCCGACTACCCGCTGGTGCTGATCACCGGCCGCCAACTGGAGCATTGGCACACCGGCAGCATGACCCGGCGCGCCAGCCTGCTGGACGCGATCGAGCCCGACCCGGTGGCGCTGATTCACCCGCTCGACCTGGCCGCGCTGGGCGCCTTGGCCGGTGAGCTGGTGACCCTCAGCTCGCGCCGCGGCGAGGTGTCGCTGTACGCGCGCGCCGACGACAGCTCGCCACAGGGCGCGGTGTTCGTGCCGTTTTGCTACTACGAGGCGGCGATCAACCGGCTGACCAATGCCGCGCTCGACCCGTTTGCCAAGATCCCCGAGTTCAAGTACTGCGCGGTGCGCCTGGTGCGCGGCGGCACGCCACCGGCCCAGGGCAGCTATGGCGGCGGCGTGGCGCTGCGCAATGCCCTGGCCGATGCGGCGTCGGCCTGACCCAGGCCGGCTATCAGCTTGAGCGTCAACGCCCGGTGCGCGGCGCCTGCGGCCTGCCCTCGCAGCCTGGCAGCGGCGCGTGCTCTCCGATGCCCGGTGCCGGTGCGAAATGGGGCTGGTCCCATTCGGTGAGCCAGGGGGTGCTTGGAGTCCCCATCGTCGCCGAGCTAGCGACGCGCATGCGCAAAGGTGGTGGGCACACTCACCAGCGGGTCTCCCGTCTTGGCCAAGATCGGTCGATGGCGAAATGCACACCCCAGCCACCGGCAGCGCATGACCCAAGTCGCGCAGTACCAGCATCATCGCCAGCGCAAGGCCTCCGCCTGCGGAAACGCCGGCCACCACCACGCGCGCAAGTCCGCCCTCACGGCGCGCCAACCATTGACAGGCAGCCACGGCATCGTCAACCGCAGCCGGGAACCTGTGCTCCGGCGCCAAGCGATAGTCCACCAGCAGCACTCTGGCGCCGGCTGCGCTCGAGATACGGCCTGCAAAGGCGCGGTAGCGGGGCACCCAGCCCGCCGAACCGCCGCCACCGGTCCGCGGGCCGCTGGCGGCGTTCAGTTTTCTGCGTCCCGACGGCTGACCGCGACAGGACTCGCTGGCTGCTGAGGTTCGCCCCACGCAGTGCCAGATCGCAGCAAAAGCGTTGTAGGCTTTTTGTAGGCTCCAGAAAGACTAAGGGCCTAGAAAGTTAGCTTTCGCTCACCTTCTAGGCCCCGTCGTTACTGGTGCGGCTGGCAGGAATCGAACCCACGACCCCTTGGTTCGTAGCCAAGTACTCTATCCAGCTGAGCTACAGCCGCGAAGCCTAGCAGTATACATTGCTTTTTGATCGCGATCGGGGCCTTGGCATTGCGGTGCTGCCAATCGGCTGCTGCCAATCGGCCGCTGCCAATCGGCCGCTGCAAGCCAGGCTCAATCCAATTCGGCCGCGCTGCGCAGGCAGGTTTGGGCACGCGCGGTGTCGCCTTCGGCTTCGGCCAGGCTGGCCAGCGCACGCCAGGCCTGGCGGCGGGCACGCGGCGACAGCTCGGCAGCCTGGGCCGCCAACTCCAGCGGCAGCCGCGCCTTGCCCCACAACTGGCGCGCCAACAGCACTGCACCGGCACCGGCCTGCACCGCCGCCTCGCTGGCATAGGCCCGCTGCGCGGCCTCGACCCGGGGCAGCCAGTCGGCGCCTATGCCTTGGCAGGCGTCGGCCAGCGCCAGCCCCAGTTCGGCCCGGCCATCGGCCTCTTGCAGGTCGAGGCGATCCCACAAGGGGCGGATCCAGGCCCGGCCTTCGTCGGCAGCGCCCAGCCTGGCGGCGCGTCGCGCGGCGCGTGCGGCCACATAGGCATCGCGATGATCGGCGATGTCGAATTGCTGCCAGGTGCGCCGCAATTGCTCGATGTCGTGGGGCGCCTCCAGGGCCTCGATGGCCAGTGAGCGCAGCAGGCCCAGCGCGGCCGCCTGCGAGAAAGCCTGGTGATTGGCCAGCAGGCGGGCGGTGTGCAAGGCCTCCAGAGGCCGCCGCGCCAGCCGCGCTGACTGCAGCTTCAGCCGCAGTGCCTGGGTGCGTCGCGCCACGCCTGGATGAAGGTCAGCCAGCAAGGCCTCGGCGCGTGGCGCGTCACGGTCATCCAGGGCCCACTCCGTGGCGGCCAGGCGCACACCGTCGTCAACCGCACTGGCCGCACCACGCCGGCCTGGGTGCAGGGCCGGCTGCAACATCGCGTCGCGCCTGGGTTTGTCCTGCAGGCGGTGCAGGCTGCCCGCAGCCACCACCCGGGCCAGGCGCTCGAAGGTGGTGTCGCTGGCCAGCGCCGGCACGTCGTGACACATGTCCATGGCCCGCTGCGCCGCTCTGTGGGCCCGGCTGTAGCGGGCGGCCAGGAATTCGGCCTGGGCCTCGCGCAGGGCCGCCTGGGCGGCGCGCTCCAGGCGCAAGGCGCGCCACTCGCGGGCCCGCGCCGGCAGGCCCAGCAGGCCGCCCACGGCCTGCACCGCCGTCATCACCGCAAAGCCCAGGCCCAGCGCGGCCAGCACAAAGAAGTTCAGCGACAAATCCAGCCGCCAGCCGCCCCAGTAGAAGGACGCCAGGCCGTCGTTGTCGCCCAGGGTCAGCGCGGCCACCACCGCCACTGCGAACAGCAGCACCAGCCAGATGATGGTGCGCATCGAGGCTATCGACCGGCCTGGGCCGCCGCCAGCGCCGCCAGCGATTCGTCAGGCCGAGGCAGGCTGAGCTGGCGCGCCTGGCCGGCCACCTGGCGCACCAGGTCAGCGGCCAATACCGTGCGGCGCGCCGCTCGGTCAAAGTAGCGGTCCAGCATGGCCTGCACATCGCGCAGGTCGGCCTGCACCGTATCAAACTGCCGCGACAGCAGGGCCAGGCGGGCATTGAGCAGGCGCAGCTTGAGGTTCTCGCGCAGGAACCAGGCCTGCTCGGGGGCCACCAGCATGGCCTCGGGGTTGTCGATGCGGGTCACCCGCACCAGGTTGCGGGCCTCGGTCCAGACCCGCCCGCCCACCGTGCGCCAGGTGTCATCGGCCCAGGCCAGCCATTGCGTCGGCCCGCTGGCAACTGAACCCGCGCTGGCAACCGCCGCTGACCCGGCCTTGGCCGGCCTGGCCGCCGACGCACTGGCCGGCGCTGGCACCGCCAGCACTGGGCGGCGCTCGGCCTGGGCCAGCATCGGCAGGTCGTCCACCGAGCGCACGGCTTCGTCGAGCTTGATCGCCAAGGACGCCATATCGACCACCGCCACCGCCTGGGTGCGGTCCAGGTCGCGCGCCAGTGCGCGCCGCACCCGGTCAACCCGGGGTTGGTTGATGCGCGCCAGGCGGGCCTCGGCCTGGCGCAACGCTGCGGCCATCGGCTCGGCGCTGCCGGTGATGGCGCTTTGCTGCAAGGCCACGCGCAGCGCGGCGTCGATGTCGGCCAGCACGTTCTCGTCGCGCGAGCGGGACAGTTGCTGGATCAGGTCTTCAAGCTGCGAGCGCTGCAGCACGGTCTCGGCCACCCGACCATCCAGCAAACTGACCTTGGATTCCATGGCCTGCACCGTGTCGTGGGCCTGCTTGGCCAGCGCATGGGCCTCGATGGCCTGGCCCTGGCTGTCTTGCTGGCGGCGCACCAGCTCCTGCTCCAGCGATTTGATGCGCTGCTGGCTCAGCAGGGCCAGCGTCAGCGCCACCAAAGCCAGGCCGCCACAGGCCAGCAGCGCAATCAAGCCAGCCTGGGCCGACAAGGCCAGGCCGGGCCCACTTGACACCGCAAGAGCGGGTGGGCTCGCAGCGCCAGGTGAGGCCTGCGCCGCCGTGCCGGCTGCGGTGGACAAGGCATCCGGGCCCGCGCCCGGCACGGCCGCAGCGGGGTTGGCGGGGGCGGCTGCGTTGTCGGTCACGGTCAGGCTCAAAGTGGCGCGGATTGTATCGACGCTGTCCCGGCGGCCAGGCCCGGCAGTGCGCCGCGCGGCCAGGCCAGCGCGGCCTGCGCCACCGCGTCGGGCAGCGGCGCGACCAGGCCCACCTGGCCGAAGCCAAGTGCCCGCGCCGCAGCCGCAATCCGGGCATGGGTGGCCAGCGCCTGGTGCTGCGGCCAGGGCTGGCCGGCCACCAGCGCCGGCAGATGGCTCACCGCCTCGCTGCTGCTCAGCAGCCACAGGTGCCGATGGGGCTCGGCCAGGGCCTGATGCAGGGCCGCGAGTGCCGGGCCAGCCGGCACCGCTGCGGTGCGCCGATAGGCCTCGACAAAGTGCACGCTGGCCCCTTGTTGGCGCAGCGTGTCGGCCAGCCAGTCGCGGCCGCCCTCGCCGCGCACCACCAGGGCCTGGCGGCCGGCCCAGCCTTGATCGGCCAACAAGGGCCACAGCGCCTCGCTGTCGAAGGGGCCGCCATAGCCCGGGTCCAGCGCGCCTGGGCTGCGGATGCAGGCCGCCGGCACCCCGGCGCGCAGCAAGGCCTGGTAGGTGCCGGGGCCGGTGCCGGCGGCGATCACGCTCTCGGGCCAAGGCCCACCCGCTGGACACAAAGCGAAAAACTGCGCCACCGCATTCGGGCTGACGAACATCACCAGGGCCATGCCCGGCAAGGCCGCCCAAGCCGCCTGCAGCGCGCCGGCATCGGCCGCCGGGGCAATCGCCAGCAGCGGCAGCGCGCTGGCCGTCACGCGGCGCTCGGCCAGCTTTTGCACCCAGTCATCGGCCTGCGGTTGCGGCCGTGTCACCAGCACCCGCAGGGCCGGGCGGTCAGGGCCGCTCACACAGCCTCGCTGCCCAGGCTGGCCAGGTAGGCGGACGCGCCCTGGCCCTGCAGCAGCGCCGCCGCTTGCTCGCCCAAGGCGGTGGCGGCCGCCGTGGCCGCAGCGAGGGCCTCGCTTTTACCTGCACCCACACCGTCACCGGCGCCCGCCGCAGGCCCGGCCAGCGCAAGCCGGGCCGAGACGCGGGCCCGCAGCAGTGGCCGCTGCAGCCGAGCGGCATCACCCAACGCGGCATCACCCAACGCGGCATCACCCAGCGCAGCATCGAGCACCAGTAGATCGCCCTGCCACTGCGCATACGCGGCCAGGGGCATGCTGCAACTGCCGCCCAGCGCGCGCGATACGGCGCGCTCGGCATGCACTGCCAGCCAGGTGGCGGGGTCGATCAACTCGGCCAGCAGGCTGCGCAGGTGGCCGGCATCGCTGCGCACCTCGATGCCCAATGCGCCCTGGCCGGCGGCCGGCAGCATGGCCGCCGGCTCGAAGCAGCAACGGATGCGTTGCCCCAGCCCCAGGCGCTTCAGGCCGGCTGCGGCCAGCACGATGGCATCGAAACCGCCCTCGTCGAGCTTGCGCAAACGGGTGTCGAGGTTGCCGCGCAGCGGCTCGATCCGCAAATCGGGCCGCAGCGCCAGAAGCTGCACCACCCGGCGCAGGCTGGAGGTGCCCACCACCGCGCCCGGCGGCAGCGCCGCCAGGCTGTCAAAGCGGTTGGAGACCCAAGCATCGCGCGGGTCCTCGCGCGCCAGCACCGCCGCCAGCTCGAAGCCCTCGGGCAGTGCCATCGGCACATCCTTGAGCGAATGCACTGCCAGATGGGCACGCCCGTCTGCCAGTGCTTGCTCCAGCTCCTTGACGAACAGGCCCTTGCCACCGACCTTGCTGAGCGCGCGGTCCAGGATCTGGTCGCCCCGGGTGGTCATGCCCAGCAGGCCGACAGCCAGGCCAAAGCGGTCCGCCAGCAGCGCCCGCACATGCTCGGCCTGCCACAGCGCCAGGCGGCTCTCGCGGGTGGCGATCAACAGGGTTTGGGGGGGTGTTTCACTCATGGTGGCCCGATTATCGCTAGCAGGCTTTGGCAGCGCCGCCTGCCCGCTGGCGCCGCGGCCAGCATCAGCGGACGATCTCAATGTGTAATCGGATTACCAATTTCGGAGCAAATCATGGCCAAGTCAGCCACCGCCCGCCCCCGCCCGGCAGCCAGCGCCGTCGCCAACAGCGCCACAGCCAAGGGTGCCGAGGCCGGCGAGGCCGCCGCCAAGAACAAGCCGCTGATCGAAGACATCCGCTTGCTGGGCCGCATCCTGGGCGATGTGATCCGCGAGCAAGAAGGCAAGCCGGCCTTTGAGCTGATCGAACGGGTGCGCCAGTTGTCGGTGGCCTACCGGCTGAAGAAAGACGCCTCGGCCGGCCGGGTGCTGGACCGGCTGCTCAAGAACCTGTCGGCCGCCCAGACGGTGAGCGTGATCCGGGCCTTCAGCTATTTCTCGCACCTGGCCAACATCGCCGAGGACCGCCACCATGTGCGCCGCCGCCTGCACCACGAGCGCCAGGGCCACCAGCAGGAGGGCTCGCTGGGCCTGTGCTTCGAGCGCCTGCACCAGGCCGACATCCGCGCCGCCGACGTGGCCCAGATGCTGGGCCAGGCCTACATCAGCCCGGTGCTCACCGCCCACCCCACCGAGGTGCAGCGCAAAAGCATCCTGGACGCCGAGCGGGCCATCGCCGAGCTGGTCAGCGCGCGCGACGCCCAGCACAGCGAGCGCGAGCGCCGCGACAACGACGCCCTGCTGCGCGGGCGCATCACCCAGCTGTGGCAGACCCGCATGCTGCGCTACACCAAGCTGACGGTGGCCGACGAGATCGAGAACGCGCTCAGCTACTACCAGACCACGTTTTTGCGCCAGATCCCCAAGCTGTATGCCGAGATCGAGGACCACCTGGCCGGCCACGCCGTGCCCAGTTTTTTGCGCATGGGCCAGTGGATTGGCGGTGACCGCGACGGCAACCCGAATGTCACCGCCGCCACCCTGCGCATGGCCCTGGCGCGCCAGAGCGAGGTGGCGCTGCGTTTTTACCTGACCGAGGTGCATGCGCTGGGCGCCGAGCTGTCGATCAGCCAGATGCTGGCCGGTGTGACGCCGGCCATGCGGGCGCTGGCCGATGCCTCGCCCGACCACAACCCGCACCGCGAGGACGAGCCCTACCGCCGCGCGCTGATCGGCATCTATGCCCGGCTGGCCGCCACCTTGCTGGACCTGACCGGCACCGAGGCGCTGCGCCATGCGGTGCCGCCGCAGCAGGCCTACACCGACCCGGCCCAATTGCTGGCCGACTTGGGCGTGATCGAGGCCAGCCTGCAAAACCACCATGCCCAGGCCCTGGTGGCGCCCCGGCTGGCGCCGCTCAAGCGCGCGGTGCAGGTCTTCGGCTTCCACCTGGCCACGCTGGACCTGCGCCAGAGCAGCGACAAGCACGAGGCGGTGCTGGCCGAGCTGCTCAAGACCGCCCGCCTGCACGACGACTACCCCGGGCTGGCCGAGGCCGCCAAGCGCAGCCTGCTGCTGGGCCTGCTCAATGACGCCAGGCCGCTGCGGGTGCACGGTGCGGCCTACAGCGATCTGGCGCTGGGCGAGCTGGCCATCTTCGAGACCGCGCGCGAGCTGCTGGCGCGCCACGGCCGCGAGGCGCTGCGCCACTGCATCATCAGCCACACCGAATCGGTGAGCGACCTGCTGGAGCTGCTGTTGCTGCTCAAAGAGTGCGGCCTGATGACCGGCACCCTGGATGCCGGCGGCGCCCGCTGCGCGCTGATCGTGGTGCCGCTGTTCGAGACCATCGCCGACCTGCGCCTGGCCGAACCCATCATGCGCGACTACTACGCCCTGCCCGGCATCACCGGGCTGGTGCAGCGTGGCGGCGGTGAGCAAGACATCATGCTGGGCTACAGCGACAGCAACAAGGACGGCGGCTTTTTCACCAGCAACTGGGAGCTGTACCGGGCCGAGCTGGCATTGGTGGGCCTGTTCGGCCCGCTGCGCGAGCACCACGGCATCACGCTGCGCTTGTTCCACGGCCGCGGCGGCACGGTGGGGCGTGGCGGCGGCCCCAGCTACCAGGCCATCCTGGCCCAGCCGCCCGGCACCGTGAACGGCCAGATCCGCCTGACCGAGCAGGGCGAGGTGATCGCCAGCAAATACGCCAACCCCGAGATCGGCCGCCGCAACCTCGAAACCCTGGTGGCCGCCACGCTGGAGGCCACGCTGCTGCCCAGCCGGCCCGGCGCCGGCGGCAAGGCCGGTGCGCCCAAGGCCTTTCTCGATGCCGCCGCAGCCCTCAGCGACGCCAGCTTTGCGGCCTACCGCAAGCTGGTCTACGAGACGCCGGGCTTCACCGACTACTTCTTCTCGGCCACGCCGATCCGCGAGATCGCTGAGCTCAACATCGGCAGCCGCCCGGCTATCCGCCCCAAGGACGGCCAGGCCACCCGGGCCATCGAGGACCTGCGCGCCATCCCCTGGGGCTTCAGCTGGGGCCAGTGCCGGGTGGCGCTGCCGGGCTGGTGCGGCTTTGGCTCGGCCATCGAGGCCTTTCTGGGCGGTGGCGGCAGTTCGGATGACGACAGTGCTGCCAAGTTGGCGTTGCTGCAAAAGATGCACAAGCAGTGGCCGTTCTTCCGCACCCTGCTGTCCAACCTGGACATGGTGCTGGCCAAAAGCGATCTGCGCATCGCCGCCCGCTATGTCGAGCTGGTAGAGGACAAGCGCATCGCCAAGCGCATCTTCGGCGCGATCCGCGCGGAATGGGACCGCACCAATCAGGCCCTGTCGATGATCACCGGCGAGGCCGACCGGCTGCAGAGCAACCCGGCGCTGGCCCGCTCTATCGAGCACCGTTTCCCCTACCTCGACCCGCTCAACCATTTGCAGGTGGAGCTGATGCGGCGCTACCGCAATCGCAAAGACAGCGACCCGGTCAACGAGCGCCTGCAGCGCGGCATCCACCTGTCGATCAACGGCGTGGCGGCCGGGCTGCGCAATACCGGCTGAGGGCCAGCCCCAGCGTCAAGCGCAGCGCGGCGCCAGCCGAGGCTTACACCGCCGCCCCGGCCAGCACCTCGCGCACCGCCACCAACTGGCGGCGCGACACCGCCAGCCACTCGCCATTGGCCAGTTGCAACTGCCAGCCCTCGTCGGCGGCGGCGCCGTCGCGGCGGGCCAGCGCGCGCACCGCCGCCAGCGCCACCACCGCGTTGCGGTGCACCCGCAAAAAGCCCGGGCCCAGGCGCGGCGCCAGCTCGGCCAGCGGCTCGTCCAGCAACCAGCTACCGCGTTGGCTGCACAGGGTGACGTATTTGAGCTCGGCCTTCAGGTAGAGCAGCTCCGACAGCGGCACCCGCAAGACCCGGCCGCGGTCGCTGACGACGATCACCGGGCCGGTCTGCTCGGGCGTGGGCTGCTGGGCCAGGCGCTGGGCCACCCGCAGCAGTGCGGCCTGCAAGCGCTCGCGCCGCACCGGTTTGGTCAGGTAGTCGGCGGCGTCCACCTCAAAGGCGCGCAGCGCATGCTCAGTGTGGGCGCTGACAAACACCACCAGCGGCGCGCCGGGCAGGCGGCGCAGCTCATCGGCCAGCTTCAAACCGCTGCCGCCGGGCATCGCGATGTCGAGCAGCACCAGATCACAGTCCAGGCTGGCCAGGCGCTGCGCCGCATCGGCCACGCTGCCGGCCTCGGCCAGCACCCGGCAGGGCGGCTCGGGGTTGGCCTCGACCAGCGCGCGCAGCCGCAGCCGGGCCAGCGGCTCGTCGTCGACGATCAACACCGACAAGCAGCGGGCTGGATGGGCGCTGGACGGTGCAACCGGCAGGGTCACATCGGCACCACGATGCGCGCCTGGTAGCTGTGGCCCTCGATGCCGGCCTGCAGCGTGGCGGCCACATCGTGCAGCAGGCGCAGGCGCTCGGCCACATTGGCCAGCGCAATGCCGCTGCCGGGCCGGCCCGGCAGCTCGGGCAGGGTGTTGGTCACCAGCACCTCGGCCAATCCCCGGTGCACCCGCGTGCGCACCACGATGCGGCCGCCGGCCAGCGCCGGCTCGATGCCGTGGCGCACCGCGTTCTCCACCAGCGGCTGCAGCACCAGCGGCGGCAGCAGGGCCTGGGCGGCGGCGGCGTCCAGATCCCAGACCACCTGCAGCCGGTCGCCAAAGCGCAACTGCTCGATCGCCAGGTAGCGCTGGGCCAGGTCGATCTCCTCGTCCAGCGTCACCGAACTGCCGGTCTCGGCCAGCGCCACCCGGAACAACTGCGACAGATCCTCCAGCACCGCCTCAGCCTGCTGCGGGCTGATCTGCACCAGCGCCAGCGCGGTGTTGAGCGCATTGAAGAGAAAGTGCGGCCGGATGCGTGACTGCAGCTCGGCCAGCCGGGCATGGGCCTGCACCGGCTGGGCCGCCGCCGCGCGCAGCGCCAGCCAGCGCCAGGCCAGCGTGGCCAGCGCCGCGCCGCCAGCCGCTGCGCCCAAGGCCGCGCTGGCGCGCCAGGGCACCAGCCCCGGCCAGGCCACCAGCGCCCAGGCCAGGCCACCGGCCAGCGCCCCCAGCCCCGCCAGCCCGGCCTGGCGCCAGGCCGGCGTCTGGCGCGACAGGCGCTCGCGCAGCGCGCACACCAAAGGTAGCCACAGCAGGCTGGCGGCCAGCGCGGCAAAGGCCAGCACCGCAGCACGCGCCAGGCCGTCCAGCCAGCTCTCGGCCAGCGGCAGCGCGGCCAACAGCACCGCCGCCTGCACCGCCAGCATCAGGCGCAGGCCCAGGGCCGGCCGGCACAGGTCGAACTGGGT
>JANLZT010000591.1:0-9614 GCA_031366465.1 Betaproteobacteria bacterium
CATGCCATCGACCTGTCGCAGCCGGGCCGGGCCCTCATTGACATCGGTGGCGGCAGTTTCACGCTGACCTGGCAGGTGCTGCCGCCGCGCGGCCATGGCCTGATGCGCATGCCACGCCTGGCCGTGCAGTACCGCTTTGCCGGCGTGGACGCTGCCGGCCGGGCCGAGTTCATGCGCTATTTCGACCTCTACACCATGCGCGGGGGTGGCTGAGGGCTACCTTGGTCGGCCGGATAGACCTCGCCGGGTCTGCACTTCAAGTCATTGCGCGGGTAGTATGGGCGCCGTCCCCGATGCTGCGGGATGCGTGGCGCGGTAGTCAAAGCCACGCAAGCGTCTGTGCAGCCCCACGCGCCGCGTCGGCGCGTCCAACGCGGGTGCCGTGCAATCCAACCAAGTTCTAGGGGCTGCCATGAAGTTCGAGAAGGTCGACGAGCCGTTCGGCTCCAAGAGTTCCCCCTACACCAACGACCCGGCCACCGACGTCGAGTGCATCCTCGGGCGGATCAAGGAGTTCGACTCACGCGGGGCCCAGCGCCATGTCGTCTTCGTCGGGGAAGGGCATGACAACAAGTACGACACGGGACGCCGCGCCAAGCTGATCGACGAGATCAGGAGCCGCGGCAAGGAGCATTTCCAAGACGCCGTTCCCAAGGTCGTCGCGGAGCGGTTCAGAGAAGTCCCGTCGGGTCATGTTCACCTCAAAGAGCCCGACCTCGCCGTCGATCTGCCGAAGGCATTCACCGCCCTTCGCAAGCCCACCAACCAGTCCACCGGCGAGTTCTCGGAGAGCGAAAAGCAACTGAACATGTCGGGCCCGGCAAGCCAGTCCCGAAACCAGTGGTTTGCCTTCGCGATCATGAAGACGATCACCGAGTCGTGGGACAAGGCGGTATCCATCATCGTCGCCTGCGGAGACGACCATGAGCCCTTCGTGTCTGCCGCGCTGTCCGACCTGGCCAAGAATGGCTATGGCAGCGAGGCCGAGATCGTCTGGCACCACTTCCCGTCGGCGCCCGCAGCCGTCCAGCCGATGAACCAGGTCCAGGTGCAGTTCGAGTTCGATCTGCAGGGCATGATCCCGGTGGGTTTCATACGCGGCAACTCGACCGACAAGAAGCTCATCCAGTTGGCCAAAGGCCACCTTCAGAAGGACTTCACGGTGCATCTCGCCCCGGCCTATGTCATCGACGACGACGGCTGGGCGGTGTTCTTCAAGGACAAGCCCTACGCCGACACGGTGCGCCAGAAGGTCATTTCCAGCGCCCCCTACCTGGTGGGGCTCAAGCCCATCAACCCGGTCCGCGTTGTTCGGCTCAACAGTCCGAAGGACATCCAGAGCGACTGGAGCGACGCGTTCTACTGACGTCGTCTTTGGCGCAGCGCCACGCGAGGGTTCGGTCGTCGCGCCGACCCATCACCGGCCATTCACTCGTCGGCTTCGCAGGGCGGTGCCTCACCCCGGCTGAGCGCCCGCAACTGCCGGCCGACCTGATCGGCCAGCCGGGCGACGATGCGGCGGTGGCCGTCGGCCAGCGCAACCGTACCGGCGCCCACTGCCTGGCGCAAGGTCGCGTGGCAGCCCAGTGTGGCCTTGCCGGCGGCTGGCGGCACGGCGCTGATGGCCCACTGGGCATCCAGCCGGGCCTCGCGCGCCGGCGTCGAATCCAGCCGCAGCAGCTCCAGGTTGACGCGCCAGGCCGGCGTGGTGGCCACCGCCCCGGCGGCATCCTGCACGCCCCAACGCCGGGCCAGGGTTTCGCGCAGCGCGGCGCGCAGCTCGTCGCGCAGCGGGCTGGCCCAGCGCTCGTTGTCCAGCAGGGCCAAGGTGCCGTCAGGCAGGCGCACCAGCCATTGCGGCTGGTCCACCTGGGCCGGCACCAGCACCGGGCCAAGCTGGATGGTGATGGTCGGGCCGGGCGACGCTGCGGTCGGCGCCGGGTCGGGCATCAAGGTGTGCAGCCGCAGCGACGCTGGTGTGCTGCAGCCGGACAAGCCGGCCGACAAGCTCAGCGTCAGGGCCGAGGCGGTGGTCAGGGCCAGTGCGGCCCGGCGCATGGGCATTTGCAGCCTGGTCATGGGGGGCCTCCGGTGGTGGGCAGGGCCGGGTCGGGCGGCTTGCCACGCAGCAGTGATTCGGGGTTGCGCTGCAGGGTGTCGGCCATCACCCGCAACGCCGCCGCCGCGCGTTGCACCTCGACCAGCGCTTGCGCCAGGTTGCGTTGCAGCGGCGCGCCGGGCTCCAGCAGGGTCTGCTCAGTGCGGTCCAGCGTGGCCTGGGCGCTGTCGACCGCGCGCCGCAGGGCCTGCAGTGATTGCTGGGCCTCGGGCCCGAGTTGCGCCAGCAGGGCCTGGGCGGCGGCCAGCGTGCGTTGGGTCTCGGCCAGCGCGGCCCGGGTGTCGGGGGTCAGCTGCTTGAGCGTGGTGTCGGCCTGGCGCAGGGTGTCGGCCAGGCCGCGGCTGATCTCGTCCAGCGGCAGCCGGTTGATTTTTTGCACGATGTCGCCGACCTGGGACTGCAGCTCGTTGAGCGCGCCGGGCACGGTGGGCAGGGTCAGCATGCCGTCGTGCACGCTCAGCCGAAGCGGCCCGGCCTTGGGGTGGAAATCCATCGCCACATAGAGCTGGCCGGTCAACAGGTTGCCGGTGCGCAACTGGGCCCGCAGGCCGTTGTCAACCAGGCGCTGCAGCAGCGCGCGGTCGGCGGCGGCGCTGTCGGTGTCCGCGCTGGTGTCGGTGTTGGTGCTGCTGCTAGTGCTGGCGCTGGCGCCCACCGCCGGCTTGCCCAGCGCTGCGCGCAGCCCGCCCAGGCGCATCGGGTAGAGCTCGGCCAGCACCAGCACCGGGGCGCGCTGGCGGGCGCTGTCGTACTGCAGTGACAGCGCCCGCACGCTGCCGATCTCGATGCCGAGAAAGTCAATCGGCGCGCCCACGCTCAAGCCGCGCAGCGAGCCGTCAAACACCAGCCGCACCGGCAGCGGCGGGCCGCGCGGTGGTGCCAGCGCCGACTTGCGGTCGTTGAACAGCGTGAACTCGGTGCCGGCGGCGGCCACCGGTTGGCGCGACTCACCCTCGGGCTGCTCAAAGGCGATGCCGCCGGCCAGCACCGAGGTCAGGGTCTGGGTGTCGAGGGTCAGGCCGTTGGCATTGATCGACAGGTCGACCCCGCTGGCGTTCCAGAAGCGGGTCTGGGGCGTGACCAGGCGCTGGTAGGGGGCCTCAATGAAGACCTTGACCGAGAGCTCATCGCGCTCGGCGTCCAGGGTGTAGCCCACCACCCGGCCGACCCGGGTGCGGCGGTAGTAGATGGGCGAGCCGACGTCGAGCGAGCCCAGGTCGGCCGCGCGCAGCAGATAGCCGGTGCCGGGCTCGCCGCGCAGCACATGGGGCGGGTTCTCCAGACCGACAAAGCCGGCCCGCGCGACATCTGACTTGCCCGCATCCACGCCGATGTAGGCGCCCGAGAGCAGGGTGCCCAGGCCGCTGACGCCACCCACGCCGATGCGCGGGCGCACCACCCAGAAGGCGGTGTCTTCGACCGCCACGCCGGTGGCCGAGCGGTCGAGCTGGACCTCGGCGATCACATGCTGGCGGTCGTCGCGCAGGGTCACGGTGGTGACCCGGCCGATCACCACCTCTTTGTAGCGCACCTCGGTCTTGCCGGGCTCCAGGCCCTCGGCGGTGTGGAACTCGATCTCGATGCGTGGCCCGGTCTGCAGGATATTGCGCACCACCAGCGACGCGCCGACCAGCAAGGCCAGCAGCGGCACCAGCCAGACCATCGACAACCGCGGGCGGCGCGACATCGCCACCTGCGGCAGCGGCAGGCTGGCGTCGCCATCCGGGCTGGGCGCCGGGATGATGGCAGGCGCTGCGGGCGCCGTGACCTCAGGCCCGGCCGGCGGGCCAGGCAACTCAGGGGTGGGCTCACTCATCGGTGGCGGGCTCCTGCCAGATCAGGCGTGCATCAAAGCTGTGGGCGGCCAGCATCGTCAGCACCACCACCGCTGCGAAGGCCAGCAGGCCGGGGCCGGCCTCGGCGCTGGCCACCGAGGCAAAACGCACCATGCCGGCCAGCAGCAGCACCACGTAGACGTCCAGCATCGACCAATGGCCCACCGCCTCGACCAGGCCGAAGATGCGGGCCCGCTCCAGCCGGCGCCAGGCCGGCGCATGCTGCACGCTCCAGGCCAGCAGCGCCAACGAGCCGATCTTGAGCAGCGGCACCGCGATGCTGGCGACAAAGACGATCAGCGCCAGGCCCCAGGCGCCGTCATGCCAGAGCTCGACGATGCCGCCCAGCAGGGTGTGCTCGGTGTGGCGGAAGGCCTGGGTGGTGCGCATGATGGGCAGCAGGTTGGCCGGCACATAGGCGATCGCCGCAGCGATCAGCCAGCCCCAGGTGCGCTGCACGCTCAAGGGCTTGCGCCAGTGCAGCAGGTGGCCGCAGCGCGGGCAGGGCAGCGGGCCGTTGCCGGCCAGGGCCGAGACCAGGCCGCAGCATTCGCAGCCCAGCCAGCGCGGGGGGGCGCTGGCTGGCTGCCCGGGGGTCGCCGATGACGCGCTCACTGGACTACCCTCCGCGCTGCGCGCTGTGGGATTCGCGCTTGGGAGCGGCCCGGCGCGCTCATTGGACTACCCGCCGCGCTGCACGCTGCGGGATTCGCGCTTGGGAGCGGCCCGGCGCGCTCATGGCACATGCCACCACAGATGGCGCAGGCCGGCCGACTCAATCGCCGCCAGCAGCAGTGCCAGCACCGCAAAGGCCGCCAGGCCCGGGCCGGGCGTGGCCTGGGCCAGGTCGGCGATGCGCACCAGCGCCAGCAGCGCGCCCACTGTCAGCACCTCCACCGTGTTCCAGCGCGAGGCCTGGAACAACAGCCGCAGGCACAGCGCATAGCCGGGTGGCAGGTGGTCGGGTGACAGACGGCCGCGCAGCAGCGGCAGCAGCAGGTACAGCCGCAGGCCGATGAACAGCGCCGGTGCCAGCCCGGCGGTCAGCACCGCCAGCAGCGCCACCAGGTGCTCGCCCTGTTGCCAGCTGGTGGCAATCGCCATCGGCAGGCTGGTGTGGCGCTCGGCCCCGGCCAGGCGGATGCTGATGAGCGGGCTGGCCTGGGCGATCAGCAGCACGATCAGCGCGGCCAGCGTCAGCGCCAGCAGCGGCTGCAGGCCCAGCTTGTGGCCGCGGCCCAGCACCGCATGGCAGCGCACGCAGGTCGCCACCGCGCCCGGCTGCAACGCCTGCCAGCGGTGGGCCTGGCCGCAGTGGTCGCAGACCGCCCAGGCTGGCTGGGTGGGCTGCAAGTTGATGGGCGTGGTGGGCATGGCGGGCGTGGGGGATCAGTGTCGATCAACGCGCGGCCAGGCGGCGGCGCAGCGGCTCGGCCTGGGCGGTGTCGCCGATGGCGGCATACACCGCCAGCGCGCGCTGCAGCAGATCGGTGGCCAGCGCCCGGTTGCCGCGCTGGTCCTCCAGCTCGGCGGCCAGCAGCAAATCAAGCGCCACCCGGTCGGGCTGGCCCAGCCGGCGGTCGATCTGCAAGGCCTGGGCCAGCGCGGCGGCGGCGCCAGCGGTGTCGCCCAGCGGGCCCAGGGCGCGGGCTTGCAGGCGCAGTGCGCTGGCCCATTCGCCGTCCTGGCCGCTGGCCTGGGCGGCTCTTGCCGCGGCTTGCGCCAGCGCGGCAGCCTGGGCGCGGTCGCCGCGTGCCAGCGCCAGATGGGCGCGCAGGTTGTCCAGCACCGGCGCCAGCGTGCAAGGGCTGGCACACAGCGCGCCGGCGCGGTCGGCCCAGCGCAGGGCCTGGTCGGGGTTGCCGGCATCCAGCAGCAGCAGGGCCTTGCGGGCGGCGGCGCGGGCCTGGCTGGCAGCATCAAAGTGCTGGGGCGCGGCCAGGATGCGCTCGACATGGGCCAGGGCTGCCGGCAGGTCGCCCTGGCGGGCGCTGGCCAGCGACAGGCCCTGCAGCGCGGCCGCTGTGAGGGCCGGGTCCTGCAAGGCCACGGCGGCCTGCAGCGCGGCCTGGTAGTGGGCAGACGCCTGGGGCCAGTCGCCACGCTGCAGTGCGCGCGCGCCGCTTTCGCTGCTGGCGCTGGCTGCCGCCTGGGTGGGGCTGGGCGGACGGGCGGGCGGGCTGCTGCAGGCGGTGATGGCCAGGGCGGCCGCCAGGCTGACTGCCAACTGGCACGTCAGCGCGCCAAGGCGGCCCGCCGCAGCCTGGCTCTCGTGCAACGGGCGGCGGCTCACGCAGGGCCTGGGCATCGTGGCTCTCGATCATCGGCTCGGCGGTGGGCGCGCTGGGCAGCAGGCTGCGCAGTGGCCAACTGCGCCGCACGCCTTGCAGCAGGTCCTGCACCTCGTCGACCAGCGGCGGCGCGGTGCGCAGCAGGCCGGGCAGGGTCTGGGCGGCGGTGTTGGCGATCAGCCGGCTGTCGCGGGCCACCGCGTTGAGGTTGTCCAGCGTGGCGTCGGCCTTGCCCAGCAGCCCTGGCAGCGCGACGTTGACCAGGCCCAGGCTGGTGTTGACCTGCTCGATCAGGCCGCCCACCTTGGCCACCGACGCGTTGCCGCTGGCCAGCAAGGTCTGGGTCTGCGCGCCGATGCCGTCCAGGCGCTGGCGGGCGATGCGGGTCAGCGCGTGGATCTCGGCAGCCGATTTCGACAGCTCGGCCGAGGCCTGGGCGGCATGGCCCAGCAGATCGGCGACGTCGCCCTGGCGCTGGCGCAGCATGCCGGTGACCTGTTTCAAATCATCCAGGATCGGCACCAGCCGGCCGCGCAGCTCGTCGGCAATCTCGGTCAGCGTGGACTTGCCGCGGAAGGCGATCTTGGGCTGCTTCGGGTCCAGCCGGCCGGGCGCGCCGCCGGGGTCGAGCTCGATCACTGGCGGGCGCAATTGCTCGCGCACCAGCACCGCGCCGGCATCCGAGCGCAGCTTGGGCAGCAGGTCGGCATCGATGCGCAGGGTCAGGCGCACCGACAGATCGGGCAGCAGTTGCAGCTCGCTCACCTCGCCCACCCGCACGCCGCTCAACCGCACTGCCGTGCCGGCGGCCAGGCCGGCGGCGTTGTCGATGTCGGCATAGATCACCGCCTTGGGCGTGAAGGCGCCACGCCGCCAGGCGATGCCGGCGCTGAGCGCGGCGGCCAGCAGCAGCGCGCCCAGCAGCACCATGCCCAGCAGCGCGTTGCTGCGCACAACCGGCCGGTGCTGCGGCGCCGGGCTGGCGTCGGCGGGCGGGTTGGGGCTGGCCGGGGTCATTTGCAGCCGGTCACAGCCAGCGCAGGCCGGCCGCCAGCAGGTCGGCCACCGCCACAAACACCAGGCTGCCGACACAGGCCGCCACCGCCGCCTTGGGCACCGCTGAGACCTGCGGTGCGGCCTGCAGGCCGTGGTAGCAGGCGACCACGCCGATGCCGGCGCCAAACAGCGCACCCTTGCCCAGCGACAGCGGCACCTGCCACCACAGGCCGTTGGCCAGAAAGTAGTCCAGCTCCGAGCCCAGCGGCGTGCCCAGCAGCAGCGCCGACGCCAGCAGCGCGGCGGCGATGGCGATCACCTGGAAGTAGGCCACCCCCAGTGCCCCGGCCAGCGCCAGCCCCAGCACCCGGGGCAGCACCACCTCCTCGTCGTGGGCGGCGTCGGCCCAGTGGGCGTCGCTCAGGCCGCTGCGCAGATGCATCAGCGCGATCTCGGCGGCCATTGCCACCGCGCTGCGGGCGATCAGCACCAGCGCGGTGACCAGCGGCGCCAGCTCGCGGATGCCGCCCCAGACCAGCGTCTTGAGCACCACCTCGTTGTCCACCCCCAGCAGCGCCAGCGCCTGGGCCGGCACGATGGCGCCCAGCAGCGCCGCCATCAGCGCCACCACCGGCAGCGCCTGCACGCCGCTGAGCTGCACTTGCCGCACCAGCGAGGCCCGCACGGCCGGCTGGCCCAGCCGGCCCGCATGCACCACGCCGTGCACCAGCATCGCGGTGTAGCCCAGGGCCAGGCGGGTGGAGGTGGCGATCATCGGGGCGGGCAGGGGCGAGGGGGCTGGTGCGGGCGGCCGGGGTGCATGTGGCCGACTGCAGGCGGCCCGGTGCGCCGGCCGGGCCGGGCAGGCGCCTGGATTGTGGGGCGGATCGCGGCGCCGGCATGGCTGGGTTTGCGCGCTTGCAGTTCAGCGCCGCCTAGCGCCGCTGGTGGCCGCCGGCCGGCGGTTCGGCCCGCACCGCCAGCCCGGCCCAGGGCCAGCCCAGCAGCTCGGCCAGCCGGGTGACCACCCAGGCCGCCTCGGCCGGGTTGAAGCCAGATTCAGCGCTGGCCAGGCCAGCCCCGGTGCGGGCCAGCACCAGGTCTTCGGACACGCCCTGGTCGTGGTGCACCGCCTGGCTGTGCTCGACCAGCATCTGCGCCATGTCCTCGCACAGCTCGTAGCGGGCGCGGAACTCGTCGCGCCGCAGCGTCAGCCGGCCGCGTGCATCGGCATGCACCGCCTCGAAGGACGGTGGGATGTGGACCTGGGACTCATCGGACATCGGGCGGTTGTACCTCAGACCCGCCGCTGCGGCCCGGGCGGGACTTCTCAAGCAAATGTTGCCTGGCCACTCCGCTGGACCTCCTTGGCGGGCTGAGCCCGCGCTCAAGGGCCCGGCAAGAAATGAACCATCTCGATCAGCATCGCAGCGAACTGCTGCCGCGACCCCAGCCCCTGTTCGCCAGGAATGCAGCCAACAGCGCCAGCACCTGAACCAGCGCCAGAGGCCACGGCATCCGGTAAGGCGCAGCGGGTTCAGGCCCGATCCACAGCGCCGCCTCGAACAGGACTGTGCTGTTGAGATAGGACAGCACGGCAATCACGCCGCCGGCGGCCACCCAGCCACGGCCCAGCCGGGCGGACAGCGCCAGCGCCCACAACCAGTACCAGGGATTGACCACCGGCGACAGCAGCAGCAGCAGCACCAAAGCCGCGTCGAGCGGTGGCAGCGCGGGGGCTGCTGCAGGGCCCATGTTTCGTCGCCAGTGCCAAGCGATCACGACCACGCCGGCAACCATGAGCAGTGCCGCAAACGGGCGTGCTGCGGCGGCGGGCACCGCTGCTTCGACGATGCGGTACAGCAAGGGGTTGAAGCGCCACTGGCGGCCGAAGGTGCCCAGCGCCGAGGCGTCGCTGCCGCCTGCCAGGATGAACGGCAGGTAGAGCAGGGCCAGCGTTGCGGCCAAGCCCGCACCGAAGCCCAGCGCCCAGCGGGTGCCATTCAGGGCGGGTGACTGGGGCCGCAAGATCAGCAGGGGCACGGCCACCTGTGCGGCCACCTTGGTGGCCACGGCCAGTCCAAGCAGCACGCCGACCCAGGCCGCGCGGCGCCGCTGCCATGCCAGCAGCGCCAGCAGCAGGAACAATGCAAGCAGCCCGTCGGGGTGCGCACTGGCCATCGCCTCTTTCAGTATCAGTGGGTGAACCGCATAGCTGAGCAAGCAGCGCGCGCCGACGCCCTGGCGCACGAGTACCCACAACACCGCCATGTCAGCGACCAGTAGCAAGCCCTGGATGGCCACCAGGCGGCCCGGTGCAATCCAGTAGGCCAGCACAAACAGCCATTGCAGCAGCGGCCCGTAGATCGTCGG
>JANLZT010000601.1:0-2379 GCA_031366465.1 Betaproteobacteria bacterium
CTCAATGCGCTGCGCCCGCTCACCGGTGGCGAGCGCAGCCTGCCCCAGGCCACGGCGCTGGCCGAGGCCTGGCGGCCCTGGCGCGCCTATGCCGTGATGCGGCTGTGGCGCAGCCTGGAGGCGCCGCCCGCCCCCTCGCCCAAGGATCCCGACAAGCCTCACAACCCCGCCGGCCGCGCCGACCAGGCGCCCACTGATCCAGGCCCGTTGCCTGCCCACCCCTGACCCGGACTCACCATGCCACTGCACCATCCCCGTTTGGCCGCGCAATGCCGCCTGCCGTCGCCGCTGGGCGCCATGCTGGCCACCGCCACCGAGCAAGGCCTGGCCGGCCTGTTCTTCGACGACCAGGCCCACCACCCCGGCGCCACGGCTGTGCCGGACAACCCGGCCCACCCAGTGCTGCAGGCCGCCGCGCTGGCGCTGGCCGCTTACTTTGACGGCGAGGCCGAGCCGCTGCGCCGGGTGGCGCTGGACCTGCATGGCACGCCTTTCCAGCAGGCGGTCTGGCGGGCGCTGCAGGCACTGCCGCGCGGCGCCACCAGCACCTATGGCCAGATCGCGGCGCAGGCCGGCTCACCGGCCGCCGTGCGCGCCGCCGGGGCGGCCATTGGCCGCAACCCGGTGAGCCTGCTGGTGCCCTGCCACCGGGTGCTGGGCAGCGATGGCTCGCTCACCGGTTATGCCGGCGGCCTGCACCGCAAACAGGCCTTGCTGCAACTCGAAGGCGTGCTGCTGCTGTGAGGCCCCGTGACCTGGCCGACCTGCTGCTGCTGGCCGCAATTTGGGGCAGTTCCTTCCTGTTCATGCGGCTGGCGGTGCCGGCCTTCGGACCGGTGGCGCTGGCCTTTGTGCGGGTCAGCGGGGCGGCGCTGCTGTTGCTGCCCCTGCTGGTGATGCGCGGTGAATGGCCCGAGCTGCGGCGTCTCTGGCGGCCGATCCTGGTGCTGGGCCTGAGCAACTCGGCCCTGCCATTTTTGTGCTTTGGCTATGCCGTCTACACCCTGCCGGCCGGGCTGGCGGCACTCTTCAACGCCGCCACGCCCTTGTTCACGGCCGCCATCGCCTGGCTGTGGCTGGGTGACGCACTCAGTCGCTGGCGCAGCCTGGGCCTGGCGCTCGGCTTTGCCGGGGTGGCCGGGCTGGCAGGGGTCAAGTCGCTGGGCGGGGCCAGCCTGGGCGCGCTGCAGTTCGACATCCCCACGTTGCTGGCCATCCTCGCCTGCCTGGCAGGCACCGTGATGTATGGCTATGCCGCCAATTTTTCCAAGCGCTACCTGGTGGGCGTGCCCACCGGGGTGCTGGCCGCCGGCAGCCAGTTGGCGGCGGCGTTGGTGCTGCTGCTGCCCGCGCTGCTGACCTGGCCGGCCCAGGCGCCCAGCGGGCGCGACTGGACGGCGGCAGCGGCCTTGTCGGTGCTGGCATCGGGGCTGGCCTATTTGCTGTACTTCCGATTGATCACCCGGGTGGGGCCGACCCAGGCCTCGAGCGTGACCTTCCTGGTGCCGGTGTTCGCCAGCCTGTGGGGCGGCCTGGTGCTGGGCGAGGTGGTGACCCTGCCGATGTGGCTGGGCGGCGGCGTGATCCTGGCCGGCACCGCGCTGGTGCTGGGGCTGTGGCCGCGCAAGCCAGCGGTGGCCACAGCCTAAAATCGACGGTCTACCTCCAACCCAGCGAGCATCCCTTGGGCGCCAATATCCTGCAGCAGCTCCCCGTCGGCGAACCTGTCGGCATCGCCTTTTCGGGTGGCCTCGACACCAGTGCTGCCGTGCACTGGATGCGCGCCAAGGGCGCCATCCCCTGCGCCTACACAGCCAACCTGGGCCAGCCCGACGAGGCCGACTACGACGAAATCCCCCGCAAGGCCCTGGCCTACGGCGCCGAGAAAGCCCGATTGATCGACTGCCGCGCGCAATTGGTGGCCGAGGGCATCGCCGCCATCCAGTGCGGCGCCTTCCACATCAGCACCGGCGGCGCCACCTACTTCAACACCACGCCGCTGGGCCGCGCCGTCACCGGCACCGCGCTGGTGGTGGCGATGAAGGAGGACGCGGTCAACATCTGGGGCGACGGCAGCACCTACAAGGGCAATGACATCGAGCGCTTCTACCGCTACGGCCTGCTGGCCAACCCGGCCCTGCGCATCTACAAGCCCTGGCTGGACCAGACCTTCATCGACGAGCTGGGCGGCCGCAAGGAGATGAGCGAATACCTGCTGGCGGCCGGCTTCGACTACAAGATGAGCGTCGAAAAAGCCTATTCCACCGACAGCAATATGCTGGGCGCCACGCATGAGGCCAAGGACCTGGAGTTCCTCAACGCCGGCATGCACATCGTCAACCCGATCATGGGCGTGGCCTTCTGGAAGCCCGAGGTCGA
>JANLZT010000627.1:0-1662 GCA_031366465.1 Betaproteobacteria bacterium
CGGTCGGCTTGGGCGTGCGCTTGAGCAGATCGGCCGCCTGCATCACCATGCCATTGATGCAGTAGCCGCATTGCGCGGCTTGTTCGTCGATGAAGGCTTGTTGCAGCGGCGACGGTTTGGCGCTGCTGCCCAGCCCTTCGAGCGTTGTCACGGCGCGCTTGCCGAGCGCCGACACCGGGTAGCTGCAGGAGCGCACGGCCTGGCCATCGATGTGCACGGTGCAGGCACCGCACTGGCCCAGGCCGCAGCCGAACTTGGGGCCGTGCAACGCCAGCCCGTCGCGCAGCACGTACAGCAACGGTGAATCGGCATCGGCCTGCACGGCACGCTGGCTGCCGTTGACCTGGATTTCAAAGTGGGCCATGGTGTCTCCTGGTTGTCGTGGTGTGCCGGGGTGGCTTCAGCGTGCGTCGGCGCGGGCGCGGATCTGCTCGAAATCTGCCGGTACAGGGTGCAGGTCGAGCCGGCACCCGGCCTTGACCAGTTGGCTGGGGATGTCGTGTCCGATCAGCGCCGGCAGGCGCCGGCTGGCAGCCAGCAGGCGCGCGAGATCCACGCCGGTGTCGTAGCCCATCAGATCGAGCGCATGCACGATCTCCTCGGTGCAGACGTTGCCGGTGGCGCCGGGCGCGTAGGGGCAGCCGCCGATGCCGCCGACGGACGCATCGAAGCGGTCCGCGCCGGCATCGATGCCGGCCAGCACATTGGCCAGGCCCATGCCGCGGGTGTTGTGGAAGTGCAGGGTCAGCTCGGTGTTGGCAAAGCCCTTGCGGAACGCGCGTGTCAGCCGCGCCACCTGGGTCGGGTAGGCCATGCCGGTGGTGTCGCACAGCGTCACGCCGTCGGCGCCCAGCTGCTCCACACAGCGCGCGCACCAGTCAAGCACCGCCGCCTCAGCCACCTCGCCTTCCATCGGGCAGCCGAAGCTGCACGACAGCGAGACGTTCACCGCCACACCGGCCTGCCGGGCCAGCGCGGCCGTGGCTGCCAGCCCCGCCAAGCTCTGCGCCTGGGTCATGCGCAGATTCGCCAGGTTGTGGCTGAGGCTGGCCGACATCACCAGGTTCAGCTCGTCGGCCCTGGATTCGATGGCCCGCTCGGCGCCGCGCAGATTGGGCACCAGCGCCGCATACACCACACCCGGCATGCGGCGGATTTCGCGCAGCACGATTTCGGCGTCACGCAGTTGCGGAATGGCTTTGGGCGAGACGAAGGAGGTGACTTCGATCTTGGCCAGCCCGGCGTCAGACAGCGCATCGACGAGCGCAATCTTCTCTGCCGTCTCGACAAAGCGCTGCTCGACCTGCAGGCCGTCGCGGGTGCCGACTTCCTGCATGTGAATGCGTTGGCGGGCACCCTCCCAGACAGAGCTTGCTGGCGCGTTCATGCCACCACCTTCCTGCCGCGCAGGGCGGCGATGTCGTTGCTGGAAAAACCGATCTCGCCCAGCACCGCGTCGGTGTCGTCCCCCAGCTTGGGCGCCGACGAGCGCACGCTGCCCGGCGTGCCCAGCAGCTTGGGCACGATGCCCGGTACGTCCAGCACATGACCGTCGCGCGTGTGCTGCTTGAGCACCATCTCGCGGGCCTGGTAGTGCGGGTCGTCGACGATGTCCTTGGCGGTGTAGGCGCGGCCGGCCGGCACCTTGGCCGCGCCCAGCAC
>JANLZT010000634.1:0-1659 GCA_031366465.1 Betaproteobacteria bacterium
GGAGGCCTCGGGCGACTACAACCCGGCGCCGCGCCTGGCGCGCATCAGCGCCCGCCTGCTGGCCATCAACTCGGCCGACGACGAGCGCAACCCGCCTGAGCTGGGCGTGATGGAGCGCGAATTGAAGCGCATCCCCGGCGCCGCCCTCTACCTGGTGCCGGCCAGCGCGGCCACCCGGGGCCATGGCACCACCGCGCTGGCCCGTTTCTGGGCGCCGGCTCTGCGTGAGCTGCTGGCCACCGCGCCGCGCCGTTGAGGCGGCAGGCGCGGCGCGGCGGGCGCTATGGGCCTTCCCGGCGCAGCGCCGGCGTCATGGGCCTTCCCGGCGCAAGGCCGGCGTCATGGCCCTTCCCGGCGCAAGGCCGGCGTCAGGGCCCTTCCCGACGCAAGGCAGGAAACAAAATCACATCCCGGATGCTGGGGCTGTCGGTCAGCAGCATCACCAGGCGGTCCAGCCCGACGCCGCAGCCGCCGGTGGGTGGCATGCCGTATTCCAGCGCGCGGATGAAGTCGGCGTCGTAGTACATCGCCTCCTCGTCGCCCGCGTCCTTGTGGGCCACCTGGGCCTGGAAGCGCGCCGCCTGGTCCTCGGCATCGTTCAACTCGGAGAAGCCGTTGCCGAACTCGCGCCCGGTGATGAACAGCTCGAAGCGCTCGGTGAGGGTCGGGTCGGCATCGGACGCGCGCGCCAGCGGGCTGACCTCGACGGGGTAGTCGATGATGAAGGTGGGCTGCCAGAGCTGCTCTTCGACCACCGCCTCGAACAGGCCGAACTGCAGCGCGCTCAGGCCCCAGTGGGCGGGCGGCTCCACGCCTCGGCCGCGCAACCGGGCGTGCAGGACCCTGGCGTCGGTGGATTCAGCGTCGCTCAGGCCGGCATGGCGCACCAGTGATTCACGCACCGACAGCCGGGCGAAGGGTTGATCCAGCGCCACCGGCTTGCCGGCATAGCTGAGCTGGGCCGATCCCGTGGCCACCACGGCCGCATGGCGCAGCAGCCGCTCGGTGAAGTCCATCAGATCATGGTGGTTCCAGTAGGCGGCATAGAACTCCATCATCGTGAACTCGGGGTTGTGCCGCACCGAGATGCCCTCGTTGCGAAAGCTGCGGTTGATCTCGAACACCCGCTCAAAGCCGCCGACGATCAGCCGCTTCAAATACAGCTCGGGTGCGATGCGCAGAAACATCTGCTGGTCGAGCGCGTTGTGGTGGGTGACGAAGGGCTTGGCATTGGCGCCCCCCGGGATCGGGTGCAGCATCGGCGTTTCGACCTCCAGAAACTGGTGCTCGACCATGAAGCCGCGGACCGCCGACACCATCTTGCTGCGCGCCACAAAGCGCAGCCGGGCCTGCTCGTCGGCGATCAGGTCGACATAGCGCTGGCGGTATTTCTGCTCCTGGTCGGCCATGCCGTGGAACTTGTCGGGCAGCGGGCGCAGGCTCTTGGTCAGCAGGCGCAGCGCGCTGACCTTGACCGACAGCTCGCCGGTGCGGGTCTTGAACAGCAGGCCCGAGGCGCCCAGGATGTCGCCCAGGTCACTGTGCTTGAAGGCCTCGTAAGCCGCATCGCCCAGCGCATCGCGGCTGATGAAGAGCTGGATGCGGCCGTGGTCCTCACTGCCCGCCGGGCCAAAGCTGCCGTCCTGCAGGGTGGCAAAG
>JANLZT010000683.1:0-1845 GCA_031366465.1 Betaproteobacteria bacterium
CCAGCAGGCCAGGCTGACCAGGCCGGCCACCACGGCGCTGTGCAGGATGCAGTGCAGGTGGTGCGACAGCATCAGCACCGTGGCCGGCAATGCCGGCTCCTGGCCCGGCAAGGCCACGGCATAGGCCCACAGGGTGGCCCCGCTGCCGCCGCCGAAGGCCCACCAGGCCAGGATAGGCAGCAGGTGCACGCCATCGGGCAAAACCGCCAGGACTATCGTCAACGCTGCGGCGCGCGGCGTGACCGGCCAGCGGCGCCGCAGCAGCGTCACGCCGATGCCGGCCCACAGCCCATGGGCGACGATGTCCATGGCTCAACGCTGCCGGGCCATCGCGCTCAGCGCAGCGGCACGATATCGGTCACGGTGAAGGTGCCGGCATCGTTGATGGCCTTGAACCTCACCTTGTCGCCGGCCTTGAGCTTGTCGAGCAGGGCCTTGTCCTTGACGACAAAGACCATCGTCATGCCGGGCATGTCGAGGTTCTTGATCTCGCCATGCTTGAGCGTGACCTTGCCGGCCGCCAGATCGATCTTGCGGATCTCGGCGTCCACCATGTCAGCCGCCGCCGCAGCGCCAGTGGCCGCCACCGGCGGGTGATGGGTGTCGTCGGCCAGGGCGGTTGTCGGGGCCGACATAGCCAACGCGGCCACCACGGCCAGTGCGGCGCCGGCCGGCAGGGATCTCAGAGGGTTTGTCATCTTCGCGTCCTGTTGCTGGCCAGCGGCAGACGCCCGCACGGTCACTTTGCCCATCATGCTGGCCTGGAGCAGCCCGGTCTTGATCGATGGCCTGGCGCATCCCTTTGCACGCTGGTGGCTGGCGCCCTGGCTGACCATGTCAATGCCCGGCATGGCCACCGACCGGTTTGCGGATCTGCACCTCGATCTCGGTGGCCGGCTTGGCCAGGGCCGGCATCGCGGCCCGGCCCTCGGCCTGGCTGCGCGCCGGGTCGGGCAGCGCACCGGTCCACTCGTAGGCCAGCTCACCCGGCGGGTGGGCGTACCAGCCCGGGTCGCTGTAGTCGCCGGCCGGCTGGCCCTTGCGCACCTTGACCACGCTGAACATGCCGCCCATGCCCACCGCGCCAAACGGCCCGCTGCCGGTCATCATCGCGGCGGTGTTGTCGGGCAGGGGCATCGCCATCTCGGTCATGTCGTGCATGCCGCGCTCGCCCATCACCATGTAGTCGGGCACCAGTTGGGTGATCTGCCGGGCCAGGCTGCGGTGGTCCACGCCGATCATGGTGGGCACGCTGTGGCCCATCGCGTTCATGGTGTGGTGGCTCTTGTGGCAGTGGAAGGCCCAGTCGCCTGGCTCGTCGGCCAGGAACTCGATCTGCCGCATCTGGCCGACCGCCACATCGGTGGTCACCTCGGGCCAGCGCGCGGCCTTGGGCGTGGGCCCGCCGTCGGTGCCGGTGACCATGAACTCGTGCCCGTGCAAATGGATCGGGTGGTTGGTCATCGTCAGGTTGCCGATGCGGATGCGCACCTTGTCGCCCTGGCCCACCACCAGCGGCGCGATGCCCGGGAAGATGCGGCTGTTCCAGCTCCACAGGTTGAAATCCAGCATGGTCATGATCTTGGGCGTGTAGGCGCCGGGGTCGATGTCGTAGGCATTGAGCAAGAAGACGAAGTCGCGGTCGACCGCGTCGATCAACGGGTGGGCGCGGCCGCCGGCCAGCCGCGGATGGGTGATCCACAGGCCCATCATGCCCATCGCCATCTGCACCATCTCGTCGGCATGCGGGTGGTACATGAAAGTGCCCGGCCGGCGCGCCACGAACTCGTAGACACAGGTCTTGCCGGGCGCAATACCGGCCTGGGTGAGGCCGGTCACGCCGTC
>JANLZT010000702.1:0-1780 GCA_031366465.1 Betaproteobacteria bacterium
CACCGTCAGGCCGCCAAACAGCGCCAGGTTCTGGAAGGTGCGGGCAATGCCGTGCTGCGACACCTGGTGGGCCGGCGCGGCGGTGATGTCGCTGCCGTCGAAAACCACCTTGCCTGCGGTGGGCCGGTACATGCCGGTCACGCAGTTGAACATCGTGGTCTTGCCGGCACCGTTGGGGCCGATCAGCGAGGTGATCGAGCCCGGCGCCATGGTGAACGACACCTGGTCCAGCGCGGTGATGCCCTGGAAGCGCATCAGCAGCGCATGCACCTCCAGCAGCGGGCGGGTCGGCGTAGTTTGGGCGGTCATGCAGCCACCTCGCCGGCTTCACGCTTGGCACCCAGGTAGGACTCATGCATCACATCGCTGGCCGCGACCTCGGCCGCCGGGCCCGACAGCACGATGCGCCCGCGGTCGATGATGTAGGCGGTGCTGGCGAACTGCAGCGCCAGCTTGGCGTTCTGCTCGACGATCAACATTGATGTGCCCAGGGTCTCGCCCACCACCCGCAACTGCCGGTAGATGGCCTGCACGATCAGCGGCGCCAGGCCCAGTGACAGCTCGTCCACCAGCAGCAGCCGGGGCTTGGAGACCAGCGCCCGGCCCAGCGCCAGCATCTGCTGCTCACCGCCCGACAGCCAGCCTGCGGCCTGCTTGCGGCGCTCCAGCAGGCGCGGGAACAGGGTGTAGACGGCATCCATGCGCTCGGCCACCGCCGCGCGCGGCAGGATGGCGGCACCGACGTTCAAGTTTTCCTCGACGGTGAGCTGCTTGAAGATCAGCCGTCCCTCGGGCACCAGGGCCATGCCCTGCCGGATCAAACGGTGCGAGGGCCAGCCCAGCACCGCCTGGCCGTCGAAGGTGACTGACCCTGCAGTGACATGGCCATGGTGCAGGCCCAGCAGGCCGGTGATGGCGCGGATCAGCGTGGTCTTGCCGGCACCGTTGGCCCCCAGCAGGGCCACGATGCTGCCTTGCGGCACCTGCAGGCTCACGTCCTCCAGTGCCAGGCCCTTGCGGGCATAGCCGACCGACAGGCCGGTGACATCCAACAGCGCGGTCATGCTTTGCTCCGCCAGGCCGCGAAGCGGCTACGCAGGCGCCGGCCGATGCCGGCCAGGCCGTCGGGCGCAAAGATCAGCAGCAGGATCACCAGCATGCCGAACACCACCTGCACCAGTTGTGCCTTGTGGTCCACCAGCAGCAGGCGCACCAGGCCGGTGGAGCCCCCCGCCTGCGACGCAAAGCCGGTGATGATGGACGGCAGCAGCAGCCACACCGCCGCGCCTACCAGTGAGCCGGCCAATGAGCCCATGCCGCCGATGATGATCATGGCGATGAACTGGATCGCGAACTGGATGCCGAAGGCCTCGGAGGTGACATTGGTCAGGTAGTAGGCATACAGCGCACCGGCCACCGCCGCAATCGCCGAGCTGAAGGCAAAGGCCTTCAGGCGCAGGAAGCGCACATCCACGCCCACGGCGGTGGTGGCCAGTTCATGGTCGCGCATGGCCATCATCGCCCGGCCCTCGCGGCTGCGCAGGCTGTTGCGCAGGCCCCAGTAGACCAAGGCCACCAGCGGCAGCAAGAAGAAGTACCAGCGAATTGGCGTGTTCAGGTCCAGCGGGCCCAAGCTGGCCGGCTTGTAGGGCACGCCCACCACGTCGAAGAACCTGAACTGGTATTCCAGGAACAAAAAGACCACGATGTAGTGCATGGCAAAGGTGGACAGCACAAAGTACAGGCCGCGCACCCGCAGTGAGGGCAGGCCCGCCAGCAA
>JANLZT010000748.1:0-3774 GCA_031366465.1 Betaproteobacteria bacterium
GTTGACGAGAACACCGTGCTGGTGCTGCGCAACGCCGGCCCGGTGGGCGCACCGGGCATGCCGGAGTGGGGTGGCTTGCCGATCCCCAAGAAGCTGCTGGCGCGCGGCGTGCGCGACATGGTGCGCTTGTCAGACGCGCGCATGAGCGGCACCCATTACGGTAGCTGTGTGCTGCACATCAGCCCCGAGGCGGCGGTGGGTGGCCCGCTGGCGCTGGTGCGCACCGGCGACCAGATCGCACTCGATGTCGAGGCCCGCACGCTCACCCTGTGCGTCGATGACGACGAGCTGGCGCGCCGCCGCGCCGACTGGCGGCCACCGCCCCGCCCGGTGACCCGCGGCTACACCCGGCTGTACCAGGAGCATGTGACCCAGGCCCACGAGGGCTGCGACTTTGACTTCTTGCAGGGCGATGCGCCCAGCCCCGAGCCTGCTATCTATTGACGGCGCACCGCCCATCCAGCACCCCCACGCAACCCGAAAGCCGAGCCATGAACGCCTTCCGCCAGATGCTTGCAGCCAGCCCGGCCCGCGCGCCGCTGGGCTCGTGGATCATGTCGGCCAGCCCCATCGTGGCCGAGGCCATGGGCCATGCGGGTTTTTCGTGGTCGGTGGTGGACATGGAGCATTCGCCGCTCGACTTCCAGGATCTGGTGCACCTGCTGCAGGCAGTGGCCGGCACGCCGATGTTGCCGGTCACCCGCGTGCCCTGGAACGACATGGTCACCTTGAAGCGGGTGCTGGACGCTGGCGCCACCACGCTGCTGATTCCCTTTGTGCAAAACGCGGTCGAGGCGCGGCGTGCGGTGGCCGCCTGCCTCTACCCGCCCGAGGGTATCCGCGGCATGGCGGGCATGAGCCGGGCCAGCCGCTTTGGCACCGCGCCCAACTACTTTGGCAGCGCCAATGCCGGTATCTCGGTGATCCTGCAGCTCGAAACCCCGACGGCAGTGGCTGCGTTGGAAGAAATCGCCGCCTTGCCCGGGGTGGACGCGCTGTTCCTCGGCCCGGCCGATCTGTCGGGCAGCATGGGCCATGTCGGCCAGCTCACCCACCCCGCCGTGATGGCGTTGATGGCCGACGCCGTCAAGCGCTGCAAGGCCGCGGGCAAGCCGGTGGGCACGGTGGGCGGCACGCCCGAGCTGGTGCGCGACTACCGGGCGATGGGCTTTGACTTTGTCGCCATCGCGTCCGACCTGGGGCTGCTGATGCGCGCGGCCACCGGCGCGGTGCAGGCGCTGCGCGACGCGCCAGGTGCGGCGGCGGCTGCGGCGTCCCCATCCGGCTATTGAGGCCAGGCACAGACCATGGCCGCCGTCCAGCTCGAACGCGTCGTCAAGAGTTACGACGCCAAGCTCACCGTGATCCATGGGGTGGACCTGCAGATCAATCACGGTGAGTTCGTGGTGTTTGTCGGCCCGTCGGGCTGCGGCAAAAGCACGCTGCTGCGCATGGTGGCCGGGCTGGAGACCATCACCGGCGGCAACATCAGCATCGACGGCCAGGTGGTCAATGATCTGCCGCCCCGCCACCGCGACATCGCGATGGTCTTCCAGGATTACGCGCTCTACCCGCACAAGACGCTCTACGACAACATGGCCTTCGGCCTGCGGCTGCGCAAGACCGCCGAGGACGAGATCAAGCGCCGGGTGATGGACGCCGCCCGGCTGCTGCACATCGACCACATGCTCGACCGCTGGCCGGCCGCGCTCTCGGGCGGCCAGCGCCAGCGGGTGGCGATAGGCCGGGCCATCGTGCGCCAGCCCAAGGTGTTCTTGTTCGACGAGCCGCTGTCCAACCTGGACGCCCAGCTGCGCCACGAGATGCGCACCGAGATCAAGAAGCTGCACCAGCGCCTGGGGGCCACCATCATCTACGTCACCCACGACCAGGTCGAGGCGATGACCCTGGCCGACCGCATCGCCGTGCTGTCGGCCGGCAAGCTGATGCAGTACGACACGCCCGAGCGCATCTACAACCAGCCGGCGGCGCTGTTTGTGGCCGGTTTTACCGGCGCGCCGCCGATGAACCTGGTCGATTGCAGCGTGGCCCAGGGCGTGGCTGATCTGGGCGGCGTGGGCTTTGCCTTGCCGCCCGGCCTGGCCCAGCGTTGCCAGGGCGTGGCCCGGTTGAAGTTTGGCGTGCGGCCCGAGAACCTGACACTCTCCGCCACCGCCGCCGCCACCGGCGACGCCAGCGCCACCCTGGACGCCGAGGTGCTGCTGCTCGAACCCCTGGGCGCCGAGACGCTGGTGATCTTTCGCGCGGGCACGGCCGAGCTGGTGGCGCGCTGCCCGGCGTCCTTCCACGATGCGCCCGGCACCCGCCGCACGCTGCACCTGCAGGCCAGCCATATGCATCTGTTCGATGCCGACAGCGGCCAGGCCATTTGACGTTTTGAAGCTTTGAAGCTGTGAAGCCCTGAAGCGCTGACAGCCCGCACACTGCCCCCTCTTTACCCCGACCCTGACAGGAGACATCCCATGAAACGCCGTGATTCGATGCTTGCCACCACCCTCTCAGCCCTGGCCCTGCTGGCCGTGTCGGCCGGCCTGGTGGCGCCGCTGAGCGCCCAGGCCCAGACCAAGCTGCGGGTCTTCTCGGGCGGCGCCAACCAGCGTCCCGACCTGATGCGCAAGCTGTTCGATGACTACCAGAAGGCCAACCCCGGCATCACCATCGACATCGAGACCGGTGGCGCTACCAGCGAGCTGCAGCGCCAATACCTGAGCACGGTGCTCAATGCCAAAGACACCGCGATCGACATCTACATGATCGACATCGTCAACCCCGCCCAGTACTTTGGCGCCGGCTGGCTGGAGCCGCTGAACGCCTACGTCGGCGAGCCGGCGGTGGCCATGAAACCCTATCTGCCGGTCTACGCCACCAGCAATGTGGTGGACGGCAAGATCGCCGCGATGCCGGCCTTTGCTGACGCGATGTTCATGTACTACCGCAAAGACCTGCTGGCCAAGCATGGCGTGGCCGAGCCCAAGACCTGGGACGAGTTGACGGCTGCGGCCAAGAAGGTGATGGCCGCCGAGAACAACCCCCATCTGCAGGGCCTGTCCATCCAGGGTGCGCCCATCGAGGGCGCGGTCTGCACCTTCTTGCTGCCCTACTGGGGCCAGGGCAAGGATTTCAACGATGCCGGCGGCAAGATGACGCTGGACAAGGGCGCGGCCGTCAAAGGCCTGAACCAGTGGTTGGCGATGGTCGATGCCGGTGTGATCAAGAAGAACGTGGCCGAGGTCAAGACCCCCGACACGGTCAACGAGTTCAAGGCCGGCCAGGTGCTGTTTGCGATCAACTGGGGCTTTGCCTGGGACCGCTTCAAGGACGACAAGGACTCAACCGTGCAGGGCAAGGTGGGCGTGATGCCGCTGCCGGCGATGGCCGGTGGCCGCAGCGCCACCTGCGTTGGCGGCTGGCAATGGGCGGTGAGTGCCTTCAGCAAGAGCAAGGCCGAATCGGCCAAGCTGGTGAAGTACTTGGCCGCACCCGAGGCCAGCAAGTTCCTGGCGGTGGAAGGCTCGCTGCTGCCCACCTACCAAAGCGTCTACACCGATGCCGACGTGGCCAAGCAAGTGCCCTGGTTCAAGGATGCCGCCAATGTGGTGATCGCCGGCAAGAGCCGGCCGATGAGCAAGGAGTACGGCCAGGTCAGCGACGTGATCCGCACCACCACCAGCGCCGTGCTGGCCCGCACCAAGACATCCGCCGAGGGCGTGGACGAGATCGAGGGCAAGCTGCGCCGCGTGATGCGCTGAGTTG